>CAYPEU010000030.1:0-28813 GCA_964409855.1 uncultured Desulfocapsa sp. | reverse complement strand
TTGTGCATTTTTTTATTCTATATCAGTTTGAATGCGAAACTTCACCTTGCTTAAAGCATTGAGCCTCTCCCATGTGCTTTCGATTGTTGTTTCGAGTATCTCCATTGCAATAGCCTCCCGCTCCTCCGCGCTCTTATCTGGAAATTGTATGTCGGCGATGTGGCTGCATAACCAGATGAGGCTTGCATCCACCACTTGCTTGGGTGTCTCTCTCAGCAGAAAAATTGCCTCGTTAAATTCTTTCATTTTTGCCTCCCACCGGTCGTTCACGCCAAAGTAATGTTGTTATTGTAAAAGCCTGTGTTTGCGCTGTTGTTGATTCCGCCTGCCGCATTTGGTTACGGAGGGGTTGTATTGTATATAGAATTTTACAACACGGAACCTTGACAGCCTATGATTATCTTCAAGCGATAGGTTTATAGACCCATACACCTGGTAGGTGCTACTTGTGATGTTTATCAGAAATCTCTAGACTGGATAGGCTACTCGTAGGTTAAGATGTTTCCTGAACACCACCGAAATCAGGGAAGTTCCAGGGAGTAGAAAATCATGACTTTGGGAAATCAGAGATGAATAGTCTATATACGTAATAGTGTTTCGTCAGAGGTAAATTTCCCCCTTGCAGAAGGTGCTCGCAAAGAAACTATAATTTGACTGTAGCGTGGAATTTGCGAGGCAATACTCATTCTTCATCGACTGCCGTAGACTCTTTTCCATTCTTTGCGGCTCATTTGTTCTCTCAGGTGGAATCGCTTATCCAGTAATATTGACTGGGCATCGAGTCGTGCCGAGTCCAGTTCATCAGCAATAACCCTGAACTGATTAATATCTGCTTTGTATTGTGAAGAAAGATTTGCGAGATCGGTATACCGATTTTCCAACATCTTGGCTAGAATCTGTTCCGTAGTTTTTGCCTCTTCGCGGATCGCAAGAACTTTCATAAGCCGTTGTTGGTCCTTAATAGCATTGTGAAATCTTGTTTCGTCCGGGATGAGTAACTCCGGTGCAGCAGAACCACCAAAAAATAGCAAGTACATCATTGCCCAAAACATATGTCACTCCTTTCACATTTGGTTAAAGAAGGCCCGGCATTTCCTGTATTAAATCTATCAAGGTTCTTCTTCGACTCGTGAGTCCCTGCCACTCTTCAGGTGTTGTAAGCGATAAAGCTTTAACGCGTGAATCCAAAATCTTTTCACGCATTTTTTTGCGGTGTTCGTTGATGGCATGTAAAGAGGCATCTAAATCTTCGCGTCTCGTATCATATGCTTTATTAAGGGTTTCAAACTCCTTAAACATTTTTTGGAGCGCCTTCGTATCGATCCTGATCTGCCGGTAAAGCTCCTCACCAATCACAACCAATTGTTCGGCCCGCTTAGAATCATCGATTGTTTCTGATATATGCAACCTGTATGAATCCAGAACATCTTGCTGTTTCTTTTCAAGTAACTTCGATTGCTGTGATGCACAGCCCCCAGCCAGGAAACATAATAGGAACAGGGCTAAAATAGATTGTGAAAATTTCATAACATATTCTCCCCCATGGTGATTTAGGTTTCAGGATTTTTAACTTTTACCAATAATTATGCAACAAATTCTTGTCTAAATCAAAATATATGTTCGTACTGGCAACCTCAACCTCTGCTAATGAACATCAGGTTGAGATGTATCGTAAACATCCAAGAACGGTCTTGTCTCAAGACATGGGATAGGAAGGAAGCGG
This sequence comes from uncultured Desulfocapsa sp., assembly GCA_964409855.1. GTDB lineage: Bacteria > Desulfobacterota > Desulfobulbia > Desulfobulbales > Desulfocapsaceae > Desulfocapsa. Next base: position 27,090 of record CAYPEU010000030.1, on the reverse strand, counting down.
TCAAATTGGATTGGCAGGTGTAAGGTCAACAGGCGGAAAGGAAACTGAAACTTAACCTTCTTCCTGAATCTGTCAGATGTTAGCCAAATAGATCTTCTGAATTGTCAGATCAAATATGAGCTACTACAGCTCAGTACACCTGAAACCGGGAAAGATATCTGCGTATCGTGTTGGGGTGGACTGCATAAATTTGTGCTAGCTCATTAATTGATTTACCACCACAATGCTTTTCGTGGATTATTTTAATCTGTTCATCAGTATATTTGCAGCGGCGTTTCCTGCTATGAGTGGGTATCTCCATTGGTACTATTTTCTAGGGTAGAATGTTATCTAACTAATCTCTGATTAACTCAATAGCTAATGGGCCATAGGAGGAAATTTGAATGCTACAGTATAGTGATTTTTCAACTTCAATAACTACTTCGATAGTCGATCAACAATATCATCATAGTAGGGTGATTCAGGCCGAAGCCGGATCTTCTTACCGAATGTGCGCTCTAGTCTAAACCTCAGAAAGTCGATCCGCTTTAATTGGGCAACTCTCTCTTTGGTATCACTGCAGATGCGCAAAAAATCTTCTATTTGATTGATCTCCCTTTGAATTGCTATTTCCTCCGGCACAAATCCTCCATATTTTAAAACCCTGTAGGCCATCCTTCTGTCCGGGGGTACATTGCGAAATGGATCTGGTGGCAATGGTTTGTTTTTCCATTGGGGCAGGTTTCTTCCCAAGCCCTCTTTTACTGCCTGTTCTATTTTCTTTTCTGCGATCCTGTGGAGACTGGTCAGCATTGCTTTTTCCTTTTGAAATATCTTTTATCGCTTTGAGAGCTTCTTTTCGCCTTCTTACAACATGGTACTATCAATGACACCTTATTCATTATTACCATCAAAGCCTGGTAGGCGTGATATAAGAGATATTTTGACTCACAGTAGTAAAGGGAAATTAATCTTCGTAGGATTTTTCCTGAACACCTAACTTCTTAAAAAGCTGGAAGAGTTTTTTCTGCCTGTCATGAAAACAAAGTCCTATTTTAAAGGCAGGTGCCTCTTTATAATAGCAGGAATCCATCCAAACAGAACGTGCAGAAATCATAAAAGTTTCATCGCGTAATGTGGGGTTTTCTATGAGCAGAACAAGATGGTGGTGCTCATTATTCAAGGTGGAGAAAAAAAGATGTCTCCCCTCAAGCAGCATTTTGAAGAGCACAAGACAAGCCCCTTCTTGCGATATATTTACCATAATGCCAAAGCATGTAGCGGGAAGGAGTTCGCCGCTTTTATTGTCCTGCAATCTCACTTCTACTCTATATTCCGACGCTACCCGCAACAGCCTAGGAGAAAAAAATTTCATATCTTTTCTTTGCTCAACCGAGTTGTAGAGTTACTCAATAGTCGGCGTCCTCGTGCCCATACGAAATAACTTATTTTCGAGAAGGTTAGTTAGCTTCATGAAACTATAGTTCAGCTTACTATTCTGGGGGCATTTTAGCAAATTTCCGAGAAAATCAAACTCATTTCACTTTTGTTACATCTCAGTCTTCTTACTGAATTTATGGTTACCTTGTGCAGTGATTTTCTCAGTTAGAGGTTCGTATCGAGATATGCTCTCATGGAGCAGCATCAAATTGAGCATTTCTCATATCGATTTTGAATCAATCAGTGTTTCAGCAGGAAAAGGTATCCATTGGCAAGCCTCGGCTTTAAAGCACACTTCATAAGTTTAGCTTCTTCCTGAAAGACTTTTATTCATGCAAGGGGCAACTTGCTGTTATGGCCTTCGTGCCGGTTGAGCGGGCTTTCGGCGGAGATCCCTGATGTCAGATTGACAACCTGTCTTCAGGTCATACGCCGGCATAACCTGCAAAAACCGCCGGGAACAGTGCCGGAAGACCAGTAGACCTTGCCCTGTCTATAATCCACAAACCAATAACCTGTGGGTTTGCGTCGGGCTGAGACAAAAATAAAGGGCTGCTCTTTGGAAAAACAGGGGTGCAGATGAACTCCCTTTGCATTGGGGGCAGGCTCCATGAGCGACATGGCCTCTTCCACTGTGGGCATGCGCCAGTCATTATACCCTGCAAATCTCTTTTTATTCAGTTGTTCTATGCTGCGCATCATGCTGCGGATTGAACAGAGATCCAGCCCTGCCTGCTGCCACATGATTCCTGTTCGCTCATCAATAACTGTGAGGCCTTCACCGGCGTCTGCCAGGGCATTGTTAAATGTTCCCTGTGGATTCAGCTGTGCATCATAGAAATTCCATTGCTTGATGAGTGGACCAACTTGGTCGTCATCAAGAGTGCAAACTTCTTCAGGCAGCACAATCTTATCAACGCTGAAATCTGTTTCCCCCACAGGCGGGAGCATCTCTCCCAGATCTCCCTCCTCTCTTTTCTCCGGGATAACAGGAATGAGAAAAGGACTGTCCTCGGGCGTTACCACCTCTGCGAGCAGCCACTCCTTTAACAGGTTGTCAACCGGGAAATTATCTTTGGAAGATGGAGTGCCGCCCTGGTTTATAATGCAATCGGTCATCATTTCCAGAGGGGCCTTGACCTCTGCCAGAATATTTACATATCTGGTACCGCGTTCCATGAGATAGAGCTTTGGTTCATCACCATAGTTATCGATAAAGAAATAACAGATCCGTTCGTCGGTGTTGGTCAACTCATCACGCAGTCCTTTTGCGGAAAACGTACAAAATGCAAGGTCCGGAGTCATCTCCCACTCAATACTAGCAACAGTCGTATCACTCAGTCTCAGTTTCTCAAACATTTCGATACTCCCTTCAGTTTACAGACTTCTGCGTATTCTCTGAGCGGTTCCAACAACGCCTATTCTTTTGTTTTTATTTTTTCCTGTTCTTGTTTCAGTTTTTCCGGGATCTCTCCAAGTTCCAGGGTCGGGCTCCAGTTGAGCCAGGCATCATCCGGGTCTGAATGGAGGATGAAGTGGTGACCGTTGGTTACGCGGTTCCCCATATCTTTTTTTTCCGGGGTACTGAACGATATTCCTCCATCGAGGATCGCTGCCAGCGATTCGGTGCTGATTTTCATGGCTGTCAGTAATCCTCCCTGGATGCGGAGACCACTGGTGTTCCAGAATCTGGTGTGTTCCCGAATCAGGTTAATGTAAGGAGCGTAGATGTTGAGATAGACTAATACATTCTGACCGGTGGGGGAGAGCTCATAGCCGGTGGTGTGTCCAACCTGTACCTGGCGATAATAGACCGGTTTGTTGTAGCCAAGAGATCCCAACCGGTCTGTTTCCAAAACCAGGTTCAAACCTGTATTCAGAGTCATGTTTGTCGGTTTGGTATCATATACCTGAAATTTCTTGGCAGCCTTGCCATTTCCGGGAATTAGGTTGAGATATGATCCCTTCACAATCGTATCTAAATCGGAAATACCTGTCAGCCCGAATTTAGGGGTGACAGGCCATATATAGGTGTCGACACGGAGGAGGCGATCCAGTGACTTGTCGATATGGGCTGTTGCCTGGACCGTGGTCAGATCATCTTGCAGCTTTAATCGGGTGACCGATCCAATTTTGACTCCTTGAAAACGGATATCTGCACCTGCCTGAATTGCATGGTGAACCGAAAAGGTAAGCTGTATCTCAATGTCATCTATATGCTGAGCTGTCTGAAGGTCTTTATGCAGGGGGAAGGGTTTTGTGTCAGCGGTAATTTTTTTCCCTCCAGGAAGCGTTTCAAAACTGACCCCTCCCCTGATAATGGCTTTAACAGGATCAATCTGCATTGAAATTTTAGGGAGATCCGCCTGGATATGAATACCACTGCTGAGATAAAAACGGCTCCTTGTGGATACATGATGTCTGAATTGAGGGTGGATAAGGAGTTCTGTTTTTATGGAACCATCTTTCTGCAGGGTCGTGGAGATGACCTCTCCCACCTCTATTTTCTTGAAGAGTACAGGGGAACCTGGAGAAAGGGAGGTGGAGTCTGATGAATGCAGAGTGAGGTGCAGTCCTAGTTCACGTTCTGAGGTTTGAGCGCTTTGAAAGTCTTTGTAGAGGGTAAAGGATTTACTGCTCTCATCGATTGTTTCGCCTCCACGGGGTGTGTCAAAGCAGATGCCTCCTCTGATGACGGCTTTGATGGGATCTATCTGCAGGGAAACCTTTTGTATGTCAGCCTGAAGGTGAATGCCACTGCTGAGATAAAAGCGACTACTTGTAGTGGCATGCTCCATGAATTGAGGGTAGATGAGGATTTTTGTCTCAATGGAACCGTCTTTCTGCAGGGTTTCAGAGATGACTTCTCCCACCTCTACTTTTTTAAAGAGTACAGGGGAGCCGGAGGAAAGAGAGGTGGCGCCTGATGAATGGAGAGACAGATGCAGGCCCGGTACACGTTCGGAAATAGGGGGCGGTTCGTTAAGAGCGATGAAAAATTGTGAAAGTTCCTTGCTGCTCCCTGGCTGGACTTCAAAATAACTGCCCCTTACCAGGGTGTCCAGTCCAGTGATACGATTCATCGATACCTCAGGTCGGACCACCCAGAACTTGGTGTCGCTGTTCAGTTCCTCCTTTGCCTCTTTGGTCATTTCTATCACGGCATCAATATGCTGCAGGTCAGGAGTAACGCTAAATTCTTTCAATGTTCCTACCGGCAGTCCTTTAAACAGCACTTGAGTCTTTCCTGCAGTAAGGCCGCTGGCATCATTTATTCGCACGGTGATCATGATTCCGGATTCCTGGAAGTCCTTGTAAATCAACCAACCGCCAAGGACAAGGGCGACAATGGGGAGGATCCAAATGGGTGAGAAACCTTTTTTTGTTTTAACGACTGGGCTTTCCATAATAATTTTGAAAGAGTTGTTGAGGGTTGGGGAGAGGTCAGGCGTCCCAGAGCAGCCTGGGATCAAAGGTAATGGCGGCAAACATGGAACAGACGACCACTGCCGTAAAAAAGGTGGCGGCGGCTGCCGTATGAGTTGAGGTGAAGCTACCAAAGTCAACAAGCGCAGACATCACGGCTATGACAAAGATGTCGAGCATGGACCAGCGTCCAATAAACTGGATAAAACGAAACATTGCTGCCTTATGCCGCAGCCAGGTTTTCCATTTGAATTGAATGGAAAGGAGAATAAGGAGCATGCCAATGATTTTAAAGAGGGGGACCAGGATGGAAGCAATGAAAATAATGAGCCCTATTCCATATTCCTTTGAATGGAAAAAATAGAGGATACCGTCCATAATCGTTGAGTATTCCTGGGAGCCCAAAAAATCGACACGCATGATGGGCAGCAGGTTTGCAGGAAAGATAAGGATGGCAGCGGTGATGATAAGAGCCCAGGTGCGTGGGATTGAGTTGGTGTAACGATAGTGTATCTGATTGTTGCATCGGGGACAGAACAGGATACTCCCTTCTGTTGCCTTGTTTGCGGCAACAAGTTTCCCACAGTCATGACAGCGTATGAAACCTGCCGCCATTGCAGTCTGTCTGTCTGGATGGTTGTCAGTCATGGGGAGGATTTTCCCGGAGAGAAGGTTTCATCCCTTCTATTTCACGCCAGAAGGTCCTGGTATCCAGAGCGGATGTTGAGGCAATAATTGTCAGGACCAGAAAGAGAAAACAAAAAAATCCTGTATTGTAGTCGATACTTGCCAGGCTGCTGATTTTAATGATCGTGATAAAGATAGCGATCAGATATATCTCCGGCATGGACCATTCATCAAGGTGATGGACTGTGCGGAGCAGATAGGGCAGAGACGGACTGTAGAGACGCAGTTTGAGCTGCAAGGCAACGGAAAAGAGGAGGCTCAGCTTGAAGAGTGGAAAAAAAATAGAGGTGAGAAAAACCATCACTGCGGCAAAATAATATTGCTGCTGGTAAAAACTGAGAAAGGCATCAAAGATGGAACCGCTCTGAGTCATCCCGATCGCCTCTAACGTCATAAGAGGCAGAAATACAGCTGGAGTGAAGACGAGCAGGCCGCTGATGGTGATGGCAAGCACTTTGGTGATTGAGTCTGTTTTTTGTTGATACAGAGGGGCGTTGCAGCAGGGACAGTACACTTTTTTTCCAGCCGGTGGTTCTATCTTGTGCAGCAGCAGGTCGCATCCAGGGCAGGCTGTGAGGGCTGAGGAAGGGTTCATGGACTTTTTGCCGGTGAAAGGAGAAAAATAAATATTATCCTGAAATTCTAAAATAATAGCATGTTTCCCTGTAAAGCCAAAGGCTATCTTGAAAAATTGTCTTTTCGTCCAATCTCTGCGTTATACGAAAAATTCTATCCTCGGAATATCATTTATATGCCTGCGGTAAAATTTTCCGTATGCCTTGATCTTGAGCGAAAATCCAAATTTTTCAAGGCACCCTAGAGTGAATCTTATCCTGTTATTACCATTTGGGAATTTTTCTCGGTAGGTTGCTGAAAACGGAAAAGAGATGCTCGATAGAGGTGAATGGGGTATATAACCGTTTAAGGAAATAACGAAAGATTGGTCTTTGGGGACAGGAACGGAGAAAAATGGGACTGCAGCACGGAACAGAGAGTCAGAACAGTTCGCGACAGACATCATGTAAACAGTGCGGGATCTGCTGCTCCAAGGGAGGCGCTGCCCTTCACAGTGAGGACCTCCTGCTGGTGCAGCAAGGGCTGATCCCACGGCAGAATCTCATTACCATTCGCAAGGGTGAGTTTGCGCACAATCCTATTACTGATAAGGTCCAAGTAACTCAGGCAGAGATCGTCAAATTGCGGGGAACGGGCAGGGAGTGGACCTGCTGCTACTATGATCCTGACTCAACGGGCTGTACCATTTATGAAAATCGTCCCCTGGCATGCCGAATCTTGAAATGCTGGGATCCGGGAGAAAGTCTAGCCCTGGTGGAGACGGATCTTCTTTCGCGGCTGGATATCCTGGAAGGAGACGAGTCGTTGCAGGAGCTGGTTAGCAAGCACGAGAGTTCCTGCCCCCTTCCTGATTTTACCCTTCTTGCAAAGGCCCTTACGGAAGAGCAGGCAAATGTCGTTGCTGAATTGGAAGTGTTGGTCAACGCGGATTTGACTTTTCGCAATCAAGCAGTCGAAAGCTCTGAGCTTGTGCTCAACGAGGAGCTGTTTTTGTTCGGCAGACCTCTTTTTCAGGTGTTGCAGTCATTTGGTCTGCAGGTTTTTCAATCTAGAAATTGTCTGCGTCTCCAATGGGCAAGGAAATAAAAAGGAAAGGAAACATGGATACAATAGAAATTGATTATCGCGGTGATTGCTGAAAAGGATTCAAGGACGTGCGGGCACGTCTTGGCAGCATGTCTCGAGGGCATGAGTTTCAGTTCATCTGTGCAGCAGATATGGCAGGCAAGATGGATCGGATTGTTACCTTTTCCGGTGGGGTTATCCGTTCTAAAGAACAGCGCCTGGATGGTACCGTGATCTCGGTGATGAAGGCGGAGTGATCAGGGTCAGTTTTCTTGTTTTTCTTTCTTCTGGCTATCCTGAAAAATTGTCTTTTTGTCCAATCTCTGCGTGATACGAAAAATTTTATCCTCGGAATATCTTTTTTGATCTTGAACGAAAATCCAAAATTTTCAAAGCACCCATCTGTGAACAAAAAAGGCGACATTTGCATGCCGCCTTTTCCAAAACCGATCAAAACTGACCAGCAAGAGAGCTCAGGTCAATTACCAGCTCTTTTTCTCTAGTACTGCACCCTGGGTGGAGAGGGTGATCTGCTGCACCGCAACACTTTTTCCTGCTCGCTCTATGGCCTGCTTGATGATTCCGTTCATAGAAGAGCAGCAGGGCACCTCCATGATGAGGATGGTGAGGCTGTTGAGATTGCAGTTGGCGATGATCTCGCTGAAGCGCTGGACATACATCTCAGCATCGTCAAATTTAGGACAACCCATCATGACCACTTTGCCGGTGAGAAAATCCAGCTGGAAGTTTGGAGCTGAGACTGCAGAGCAGTCTGCGGCAACCAGAAGGTCAGCACCCTGAAGGAAGGGAGCAGTGGGTGGAACCAGGCGGATCTGAACCGGCCAGTGGGTCAGTGATGAGGTACCGCCACCTGCTGCCATGGCCAACGGTTTGTTGGCAGTCTGGCAGGGAGTCTGGGGAGCAAAGGTCTTTAACTGGGCAGATGGGCAGCCGGATGGTTTGGCTGGGCTCTCTTTGGCCTTTTGGGCTGCAAGGTGTTTTTCCACGGCCTCTTCATCAAAGTCTTCAGCTTCTCGTTCAATGATCTTTAGTGCTCCAGTGGGACAGGAGCCGAGACAGGCACCAAGACCGTCACAGAGGTTGTCTGAGATCATCTTGGCCTTGCCGTCAACGATGACCAGAGATCCTTCTGCACAATCTGGCACGCAGAGTCCACAGCCGTCGCAAAGTTCTTCGTCAATCTCTATAATTTTTCGCATAACTTTCATATCAGTATCCTCGTTGAGTAAAAGGGAATGTTGCTCATCTATGTCTCCATTAAACCATTTTTCCACACTATCTCCTTGACCTGGGTCAAAGGGATCCATTTTTTTGTTAAAAAGTTAAGCAAAAGAGGTGGACCGTACTCCTAGAGACCTGAAAGAAAATGTGATAGAATCGTTAAAAGTTTTTAAGGTTTTGTTTTTTTGTACATTTCTGTCCATGAAGAGGTGATTGATGGATGCGCTCATGATTCTGGTGGCTTTTCTCCTGGGATTCCTGGTGAAGCAGGCAGGGCTGCCACCCCTGTTAGGCTTTCTTGCCGCAGGTTTTGTCCTCAATGGTTTTGGCATACAGGGGGGAGATAATCTTCAGGAAATGGCAGATATTGGTGTCAGGCTTCTTCTGTTCAGTATTGGTCTGAAGGTGCGTGTCAAGTCTCTGCTGAAGCCGGAGATATGGGCAGTGGCCTCCATGCACATGGTTGTTACTGTAAGCCTTCTTGGCACTGTTGTCTATCTGCTCTCCTATACCTCTCTTTCCCTTTTTACTGGATTGAGCTGGCAGGTTTCCCTTCTCATAGCCTTTGCCCTCAGTTTTTCCAGTACGGTCTTTACGGTGAAGGTACTTGAAGAAAAAGGGGAAATGAATTCCAAACATGGGAAGATCGCCATCGGTATTCTGATCCTGCAGGATTTCTTTGCCGTTCTCTTCCTTACCCTGTCCAGTGGAAAAGTTCCCTCTCCCTGGGCCCTGTGTTTGCTGGGATTGATTTTTTTGCGTCGGCCCATCCTTGCCTTGATGGATCGCAGCGGTCATGGTGAGCTTTTGATCCTTCTCGGCCTGTTGATCCCTTTTGCCGGGGCGCAACTCTTTGAGCTGGTCGGTTTGAAACCTGACCTGGGCGCACTGCTTGTCGGCATGTTACTCGCTGGACATCCTAAAACAAGTGAACTTGCCAAGGCTATTCTCAGCTTTAAAGATCTCCTGCTGGTTGGTTTTTTTCTCACCATTGGCCTCTCTGGCATGCCAACCCTGGCGACGTTTGGGGTGTCCCTGCTTCTTGTTCTGGCGATTCCTTTGAAAACTGCTCTGTTTTATCTTTTTCTCACCCGTTTTAAATTAAGGGCACGAACATCTACTCTTGCCTCATTCAGTCTGGCAACGTACTCTGAATTTGGTCTTATTGTAGGTGCATTGGGAACTGCAAAAGGTTGGCTGAGCGGAGAGTGGTTGATCATCTTTGCCTTATCCCTCTCCCTGACCTTTGTCCTGGCCTCTCCACTGAACAGTGCAGCCCACACCCTTTATGGAATGTTGCATGATTTTCTCAGGCGCTTTGAGACAAAAGAGCGATTGTCCGATGATCGGGTTGTCCCTGTTGGTGATGCAGAGGTAGCTGTTTTTGGAATGGGTCGTTTAGGGGCTGCGGCCTATGAAAATTTACATAAACGTTATGGAAAGAGAGTTGTTGGACTCGATTTTGATCTGGAAACGGTTGCTGAGCTTTGTGCAAAGGGCTTGAATGTTATTCAGGGGGATGCAACAGATTACGATTTCTGGGAGAGAATACAGTTACAGGGAAGCGAGATCAAGGTGGTCATGTTGGCTATGCCGAATTTCGAGGCAAACCTCTACGCTGCCAAAAGAATAAGAGAGTTAAGACCGGAAGGAATAATTGCCGCCATTGTAGCCTTTGACGATCAGATTGAAGTATTAAAAGAGGCTGGCATTGATCATGTTTTCAGTGCCCATAAGGAGGCTGGAGTGGGATTTGCAAATCACGTCTGTGACCAGGTGGGAAAACAACAGCAGTTCAAGGGGACTGTGGAAATTGAGAAATGAAGATATTTTTATTTTTCTGTTCCATACGATACTCAGCTGGGAGGATCCAGGCCCCAATATCGGTAAAAAGGAAAAAGAGGACTTCCAACTGAACTTCCCATAGAGCCACTTTTCCCTTTAACGTTCCTGAAAGGCGTTTGTACCGCTTACGGTTTTAAATAAAGGGTTCTCCTGATGTTTGTCAGATTGGATTTCTGTCAGCAGGCAGGCATCGTGGAAGATATCTGCTGAGGCCTGTTCTTCGTCTGTTTCTGGTAACTGGTGATTGAGCAGTCTGTTGACAGCCTCGATCATTTTGGGGTCGGCCTTGAGTTCTTCAAGCAATGTATCTGGGTCATCGATGTCAACGAGGAGGGTGGCGGCCACTACAGCAGCCATGTCGCCACGCTGTTCCTCTTTACTGAGCTGTTCGGCTATCTCTGTGCAGAGGCTGGCCTTTTTAAAGAGCTCTTCGTTGGTGACAAACTGTTTGCGCACAGCAAGGGAAAGTTTGTCTTTGAAGAGATTCTTTTGTTTGGCCAGGAGTTCCGGGGGCATAGCTCCCAGGCATTGTTCGGCATGGGAACAGTAGGCAGCACAGCCGAAATCAATGCGCGGATTAAGGACACGCTTGCCGCACTGTTTACAACTGCGCTGGCTGTCATCTTTAAAAAATTCCAACACATTACCACAGTGAGGGCAGGGGATCTCAAAGACCGCCTCGCCATCCCAGTATCGATTGTCCTGTCCAGGGCACTGCATAAAAAACTCTCCAATTTATGATGGCGTCGTATTTATACCTTTTTCAGGTGAAAACTCTCCATCTGCTTCGTTGTGCGCCCCGCAGGAAGTGCCCTTGGGGTACAAAATTTCTATCATTACGACGTACTAAAGTACGTCGTAATGATAGAAATTTTACACGCCTCGCATATGGAGCTTTTTACTTAGCCATCGATAATTTTTACTTTTTCCGAGATTAAAGGACCCTTTTTTTCAGGGCCTCAATTCCAAAACGTTCCATAAAGCGAGCGGTGCGCGAATGGGGATTGGCTTCCTCTTGATACACTGTAAGGCATTTCTTAACCAGGGCAAGGACTTGGTCGTCATTCAGTCCTGTTGCCACAATATCTCCAATGCGTGGATTACCGCCTCCGTTGCCGCCAAAGACCAGGGTCCATCCCTTTTTTGAGGCGAATATTCCCACATCACGAACATAGGGTTCAGTGCAGCACATCCTGCATCCTGCAACGCCTACTTTGATCTTTGCCTTGAATGGCTTCTCCATGGAGAGTTCTTCCAGCTTTTTTCCAAGGGACAGGGAGTCTGCAATGCCGAATTTACACCACTTTGGTCCAGGGCAGGACTGCACATAGGTGACCCCGTTTTTTGCTACAGTGCGGGTATGGTTTTTTAATTCCTGCTGTAGTGCCGTCATATCCTCTTCTGTCATGCCGAGGAGGGCCAGCCGCTGTGCCGAGGTGATCTTGGTAGCCGGCACATCATACTTATTGATCACCTGGAGAATGGACTCCAGGTCTTTGGGTGCAAAAAGGCCCATGTTCAGGCCGGGAACTACGCTGAATGTTTTTTTGTTATTTCCGCTGTCCATTGTATTCATCATCAAAATAAAAAGGCAGGGCACGAAAAGCTCGACGTGCCCTGCCAGGAGGAAAACCTTTTATATTGCACCGGGGATGAGCCAAGTTTGACATCACCCTCGGTAGGTTGCTGCTAAGTGCTGATATGCTGAAGAGTTATCCGAGGATAGTCTTCAGGTCCTCTGCCGCAGTCTCGCCTATGGGCATGACGTTGAAGTTCTCTACCAGCACATTCAGGACATTAGGTGTCACGAATGCGGGCAGGGAGGGTCCAAGACGGATATCCTTTATTCCCAGACTGAACAGGGAGAGAAGAATAACCACGGCCTTCTGTTCGTACCAGGAGAGGACAAAGGAGAGAGGCAGATCATTCACCCCGCACTCAAAGGCTCCGGCAAGGGCAGTGGCGATGGCTACTGCAGAGTAGGCATCGTTGCACTGTCCAACATCAAGGAGGCGTGGGATGCCGCCGATATCTCCGAGTTTCTTGTCAAAGAAACGGAACTTACCACAGGCCAGAGTCAGGATCATACAGTCTGACGGAATCTGCTCAGCCATTTCAGTGAAGTAGTTACGGCCAGGTTTTGCACCATCACAGCCGCCAACGAGGAAGAAGTGACGGATGGCTTTGGACTTAACTGCATCAATAACCTTGTCGGCCACACCAAGTACGGTGTTGCGGGCAAAACCAACCATGACAGTATCGTTATCCACTTCATCGGTAAAACCTTCCATGGAAAGGGCTTTTTCAATAACCGGGGTGAAGTCTTTGTCATCACCGATGTGTGCAACATCGGGCCAACCAACGAGGCCGGTGGTGAAGACATTATCTTTGTAGGAATCTTTTGGTTTCTGGATACAGTTGGTGGTGAAGAGGATGGCACCTGGAAAATTGGGCATCTCTTTCTGCTGATTCTGCCAGGCAGTACCAAAGTGTCCATGGAAATGGTCATATTTTTTTAACTCAGGATAGCCGTGGCAGGGCATCATCTCACCATGGGTGTAGATGTCTATGCCTTTGCCTTGAGTCTGCTCCAGGAGCATGCCCAGGTCTTTCAGGTCATGGCCGGTAACCAGGATACATTTGTTGGGTCTGTGGCCAAGAGGCACCTCTGTGGGAACAGGATGTCCGTAGGTTCCGGTATTTCCCGCATCAAGGAGTTCCATGGTACGGATGTTGACTTCACCGGTTTTCAGGGCAAGAGCGACAAGATCATTCAGCTCCATGTCCGTGGTGAGTGCTGCCATGGCCTCATGGATAAAGGCGTAGACTGCATCGTCTTCCTGACCGAGGATGGCTGCATGGTCGGCGTAAGCGGCAAGACCGCGCATACCGTACATGACGATCTGCTTCAGGGACTGGAGGTCTTCGTTGGCATCGAGAGTGGTAATGAAATTGAGTGCAGCACCCTGTTCTTCGAGACCGGTAAGAGTATCTGCAGGAGTGAAGGTAAAGGCAGCGGCAGCGGAGTCGATCTTTCCACCGGCAGCTTCAACTTTCGTCTTGAGTGCATCACGCAGTTTAACAGCCTCATAGATCAGAGCCTCGAAACGGATGGGATCAAAATCTACATTGGTGAGGCATGAAAAGATGGCCTCGCAGACAAAACGGTCAACTGCGTTATCAACAACGCCTACTTTACGACCGGCTTCGGCCACAATGCAGAGACCCTGTACGGCATGGGTGAGTAAATCTTCAAGGCCGGCAACTTCTTCTGTTTTTCCGCAGACACCGATGGTGGTGCAGGCAACGCCTTTGGCAGTTTGTTCACACTGGTTACAATACATGGATTATCCTCCTGTATATTTGATTGGTAAGAAAAACTTCTCGTAAGTATGTGGCAGAAGGGAAGTGAATGTCAAGTTGACACCATTCCTTTTCTGCAGGATATGGGGAGAGTGTACACCGCCAAATTGCTTGCAACCTTGACATAGATCAAGGAACAAGACTTTTTTTGTCTTTTTTGTTTTTTTTCAGGCGACCGAGGGAAGATTATGCGATTTTGCTCTTGATCAGCAACAGGGAGCCCTTGTCTGATTGATAGGGGCTGGAGTTGTAATCACAATAGAGGGAGGTGTCGCTGAAACCGCAGCTATGCAACAGATCAAGCCACTTTTCCAGAGGAAATGCGGCAAGGCAAAGAAGGTGACTGAGATTTTCTTTGAAACTATCTTGTGCAGTGGGCCTGACCCTGTATCGCTCCTCTAGGAGGAGCTCTTTTTTGGCAGGCAGGTAACTGCGAAGGGTCTCTTTAATCAGTTTCCCCTGGGTCTTGACCAAAGAAAACATTTGAAACTGGAAGAGCTTGCGCCCGTTTATTTCGATCAGCTGCCTGTCCGGGAGATAGAGCTGGCAGAGAAGGGTTCCTCCAGGTTTGAGAAGATCATGGGCCTGTTGAAGACAGCTGCGGATGGTGGATTCATCTCTAAGCAGGTTGAGCGTGTTGTAGGGAATGAGGATGTGATCAAATTGTATGGTAAAGGCCATCCTGCCCATGTCCATACAGACATAGCGGGGAGCATTGCTTCCCTGAATTTGAGCCTGTGCCAGCATCGACCTGGAGAGGTCAAGCCCGGTGACACGATAGCCGGAAGAGGCAAGTGCCTGGCTGATCCGTCCTGTGCCGCAGCCCAGCTCCAGGACGCGGGAACCCTTGGCACAGTGCGCTTGGTAGAAGGCGATATCGTCAACAAAATCTGCCATTTCAACGGAGTAAAATTCGGCATATCGCTCTTCGTCAAGGGGAAGGAAGATCTCCTCCGGTTCTTTATGATGAAGAAAAGGGTCGTCCATGTTCCCTTTGTAACCGGCCTGCTGGTTGCAGGCAAGGTAGAAGTAGTGCAGCTGTTTTTTTGATGAGAAAAAATAAAGGTCGAAGCGCAAATATTGAGGGAGCTAAGCAAAGATTTTTTCAGAGAACGTTGAAGGAAAACAGGACTCAGGTTTCTTTTTCCTGTCCCTGTTTTTTTCTTTTAAATTTCTGTACAATAAACAAATATAGTGGCTCTATACGAGACTCAGTCAACCTAGGACGTCATTCCGGCCTTCGCCGGAATGACAGAACAAAGGACGAAACGACCTTAGGGACAAATACCACAATACTCCAGCCGGTTAACGGTTTCTCATGACTCAGTTACCACCTTGTAGCTGAGTTTCCTTAAGAGGCATGACAAATATTGTCATATTGGCTCACTGCTTGTCATTTTGTCACGACCATCTCTTTTTTCACTCTTTTGCTATGACCTTGCCAACAGTAAAAATCTATACAGACGGTTCCTGCAGCCCAAATCCTGGGCCTGGAGGATGGGGCGCAGTCCTTTTACCTGCACAGGGCAAGAAGAGAGAACTATCCGGCAGGGAAGAAGAGACCACCAACAACCGGATGGAACTGCAGGCACCCCTTGAGGCCCTTGCCTCCCTTCCTGCTGCGCATACAGTAGAGCTCTATACAGATTCAAAGTATGTACAGAAGGGAATCACCACCTGGATCGACAAATGGCGCAAGAATAACTGGCTCACGGCCGAGAGGGAACCGGTAAAGAATCAAGATCTCTGGGAGTCCTTGTCCCAGGAGATGGAACGCCATCAGGTGAGCTGGTTCTGGATCAAGGGACATGCTGATGACCCCAATAATGAACGTGCCGATGCCCTGGCTGTTGCAGCCAGGGGGCGAGCTTTACTCCCTCTTTCCGATGAGACAGCAATTCATATTTTTTTTGGAATTACCTGGAAACAGAAAAAACAGATTGGCTCGTGGGCCGCAGTTTTCCGATATCAGAACCATTACAAGGTGATTGGCGAGGGAGTGGAAGGTTCCACTGCCAACCGTATTCATATTCAGGCAGCCTTGAACGGTCTCTGCAACCTGAAACGACGTCTGCCCGTACATCTCTATACCAGTTCCGGTTATCTGAAAGAAGGGGCCGGCAACTGGCTGAAGGGTTGGGAACGCAATGGCTGGCTAACCAGAGAAGGAAAAGAGGTCAGTAACTGTGAGGAGTGGAAACAGCTGAACAGCCAACTCCAGGGGCTGACTGTTTCCTTTCATCTGATTGACAAAGAAATGCCTCCCTGCCACAGTCAGGAGGCAAAAGAACTGGCCCGCGAATTGGTGACAGACCTGGAAGAGAGAGAAGGGAAATTATGACTGCCACGAAAATAAGATCGAAAAAAGGTGTTCATTTTAGTCTTGCTCTGACCATTGGGGTCATCATCACTCTTCTGCTGGTTGCCCTTGGTTTTGCTATCACTTTTTATACCTATGAGAATCAGAAGAAAACAGCTCTGGACACCACACAAAAGATCTTTGATTTCAGTTCCCGGCAAACCGAGGAAAAACTTTACGCCATGATCCATTCGGTGGAGAGTTTTGTGACGGTATCAGCGGCGCTGGAAAGTATCGGTATTAGTGAAGCAGAAAAACTCTCCAGGCTCCTGCCTTATTTTCATCAATCCTTTGTTACTCTTCCCTGGATGGATTCTTTTTATGTTGGCTATAACAATGGTGCCTTCTACATGATCCATGCTGTCCGGGATAATGAATTAATCCGTGATGCATTTTCTGCGCCGGAAAAGGCGGCCTATGCAGTAAAATCGTTCATGCCCGGTCCTGATGGCGACATTCAAATGGGGTTTCTTTTTTATGATACAGCGCTCAATCTTCTGGAGAAGCGCGCAGGAATTCATGACGGATATGATCCCCGGCAAAGAGAATGGTATTCCGAGGCAATATCCACAAAAAAAACTATTGTTACCAGTCCATATGTGTTTTTTACCTCCAGGCAGATCGGAATCACGGCGGCCCGTTCCCTTGAAAGGGGAGAGGGTGTTGTCGGTGCTGATATGGTACTCTCTGCAATTGTTCAACTGCTGAAGAAACAAAAGCTCACTCCTTCCACGCAGATCGTGATCATGGATGAGAATGGCAGGGTTATTCTGAGTGCTAGAGAGGATGACCTGGCTCGACTTCATGACATGAGAGAAGCTGATGAAATTGCTGAGCTGCATGTTAGTGAGCTGGGTAGTCAAGCCGGCCATGTTGTGTATCAGGAAATAATCAGCAAAGGGGTTGAAGGTGGAAAGGTCATCCGGGTCAAAGGTGAGAAATGGTTTGGCCATGCCCGGCATCTCGTGGCCGGGAAAAGGGGCGGGGTTTATCTTGCCATAGTTTCTCCCTTTGACGAGTTAATGGTCAATGCGCGAGCGAATCGCCAACGAAACCTGCTGATCATACTCTCCGTTTTGATAGTGGCCGTTGGCATTGGCCTTTACCTGTCACGCCGTATAGCGGAAAATCTGCATAATCTCTCAGTACAGGCTGAAGGTATCCGTGATTTTCAGTTGACCACTCCCTTAACTGTTCAATCCAGGATCAGCGAGGTTGGCGAGCTTGCCGATACCATGAGTGTGATGCAGTCGGCAATCAACCGTTTTGTGGAGATTGCCAGGGCCTTGTCTGCAGAAAAGAAGATGGAACGGGTGTTGGAGATGATAGTCAGTGAGGCCCAGTCCATCACCGGCGCCGACGGTGGAGCCATTGGACTGGTCAGTGATGATGGGAAAAGCTTTTCCTATGTCCTGGTGCGTAACAAGGTAACAGGAATCCATCTTGGCGGGATCGATGAAGAAGAGGTATCTCTTCCTCCCCTGTCTCTGGCAGGTGATACTGCCCAGCCACGGAGTCTGGAGGTTGAGGTGATCCGCGCTGCTGAAACAAAGGCTATTGCAGATCTCTCCATCACAGACAGGGAAGCATACTCTAGCATACGAAAATTGCATGAAAGGGAAGGGTATGAATGTCGTTCTCTCCTGCTTATTCCTCTGCTCAACCGTCAGGACGAGGTGATCGGCCTGCTCCATCTGTTGAATGCCAGGGATAGTGAAGGAGAGGAGATCGTGGCTTTTTCTGAACATAAGATCGCCTATGTCAAGGCCCTCTCCTCCAATGCAGCTCTGGCCCTGGATAATAATCGGTTGATCAGGGCACAGAAGGAACTCTTTGATTCCTTTGTCCGTCTCATTGCCGGCGCCATTGATACCAAATCTCCCTATACCGGTGGCCATTGTCAGCGAGTACCGGTGATTGCAGGGATGCTTGCCGATGCAGCCTCTTCAGACACAACGCCTGCCCTGGAAAATTTTAATCTCTCTGAGGATGAACGCTATGAACTCTTTGTCGCTTCATGGCTGCATGACTGCGGCAAGGTGACCACCCCGGAATATGTGGTGGACAAGGCCACGAAACTTGAGACTATCTACAATCGCATTCACGAGATTCGTACCCGTTTTGAGATCCTGTGGCGGGACGCAGATATAGACTATTACAAGGGGATTGCAGAAGCACCTGAAAACAGGCAGCAGCTGGAAGAGGAGCGAGAAAAACAGAGGCAGCAGCTGCAGGATGATTTTGCCTTTGTTGCAGAATCCAATGTGGGCGGAGAGTTAATGGCCCCGGAACAGGTGGAGCGATTGCATGAGGTCGGTAGCCGGATCTGGCAGCGGAACTTCGACCATCGGCTGGGGATCTCAAGTGATGAGGCTGCGCAGCTGGATATGGAGGCCGAGCTCACTTTCCCGATCAGTGAAACCCTGCTCGCAGATAAAGAGGAGCATATTCTGCCCCACCTTGATGACGGTAATCCCTATGGCGAAAATCCCTGGAAGTTCGTCATGCCAGTACCGGAATGCCGGTATAACTTGGGTGAACTGTACAATCTCTCCATTGCCAAGGGAACCCTGACTACGGAAGAGCGATACAAGATTAATGATCATATTGTGCAGACCATCATCATGCTCAATAACCTGCCTTTTCCCAAGGAGATTAAAAGGGTTCCGGAATGGGCAGGCAACCACCATGAAAAACTGGACGGCTCCGGCTATCCCCGCTGTCTTACTGCTGATCAACTCACTATTCCGGAGCGTATCATGGCGGTGGCCGATATCTTCGAGGCCCTTACTGCTGCAGACAGGCCATACAAACCCCCGAAGAGTCTCAGTACCTGTATCAAAATCATGAGCTTTATGCGCAATGATGGCCACATTTGCCCGGATCTCTTTGAATTACTCCTGAAATCCGGAGTCTATCGGGAATATGCGGAAAAATACATGCAGCCGGAGCAGGTGGATGAGGTGGATATTGCCGCCTATCTCAATTAATCAGAACGAGCCCCTGGCCTGGTGTCCAGTCAATTCATCCTTGATGTGATACTAGAGGAATTGTATTGTTCCCTCACCCTTCATGGAGAACAACTGAAACCCCTTATTTCTTCTTTTTCTTGCCGGAGCCTTTTTTTGTTTTTTTCTGTTTTTTGGTCGGCTTGGCTTTGTCCATCTTCTTTTTCTCTTTTTTCTCTTTTTTCTTCTTCTTTGGCGACTGTTTGTTGTCTTTCTTTTTGTTCTTTCCTGTCTTCTGCCCCTTTTTCTTCTTCTTGGAAGGAGGTACAGGTGCAGCCACCTCCGCTCCAAGAAGGCGTGCTGCATCCTTAATGGTCAGAGCTGCACGAACAGCACCAAAGCCGGGAACGGCCTGCAGTTGTTCAACCGTTGCCCCGGCGATATCTTTGACTGAAGCAAATCCGTTTTCCTTAAGAATTTTCGCACTAGTTGGACCAATACCCTTAATGGATGTGATGAGGTTCATCGTTTCCGTTCTCCTTTGGTTGGTGAAGCAGTTTTTTGCTGGTCTATTGCGTGGCCTATTCGTGGTCTGTGTCTTGAGGAAGGTACCCTCTGATGAAATTTCCTAATAGCACAATAGCACAGGAGTGGGAACAGGTCAAAAAGGAGAGAGAAGAGTTTTCTCAAAAGAATAAAAAGTTACAGCAGGAGATCAAAGGACATTGGGCGAAATTTACCATATAAGGGATCTGTTGACGGACTGGTTTAACTGGTGATGATGACTTACAGGCAAAAAAAGTTTACAATACAGTTAAAATGCTGAGCTGGAACAGGCTGAACTGTTTGTTCCTTTCCGGGTACTCTTTGCATGAATTTGGGTCTTCCCAAATTTTTTAAGTAAAGCCATGGAGACAATACTTTTACGCTGCCCCCTGTGTGCAGACACCTTGGGCAGTAGTCATTTTCATAGTGACTGCTATCGAGATTATTACAGGTGTCCCTGCTGCCGTCTGGTCCATATACCGACCTCACAACATCTTAGTCCTGAAGCTGAACGGGCCGAGTATGACAAGCATCAGAATTCACCGGATGATGCTGGCTACCGCCAATTCCTCAGCCGTCTGTTCAACCCGCTTAATATTCGGCTGAGACCTGCAAGCCATGGCCTGGATTTCGGCTCCGGCCCTGGCCCAACCCTTTCCCTGATGTTTGAGGAAACAGGGCACCGGATGAGCCTGTTTGATCTCTTCTATGCCCCTGACCAATCTGCTCTTACCGCACAATATGATTTTATCACTGCCAGCGAGGTGGTTGAGCATCTCCATGATCCGGCTCAAGAGCTTGATCTGCTCTGGTCCCTCCTGAAGCCTGGCGGCTGGCTGGGGATCATGACCAAGCTGGCCCTGGACCAAGGCGCTTTTTCCCGCTGGCACTACAAGAACGACCTCACCCATGTCTGCTTTTTTTCCAGCAAAACAATGAACTGGCTGGCCAGAAAGTGGCAGTCAGAACTCCTGCAGATCGGCAAGGATGTTTTTCTTTTTCAAAAAGCCTTATAAGGTTCCTTCATGAAGCAAGCGCTTGTTTAACTTCCAGTTAACTCTGACCGTCTGTACCAAAACAATGAATAGGGGGAGCAGCAGGATAAAGTAGGGCAAGGAGAAGAGGGTAAGCAGGCCAGTGGCGACGAGTGCCTTATCGAGAAAAAACATACCAAAAACCCAAAAAGCAACACCTGGACAGATAAGGGCATAGGAGGCAGGGCTTTTTATAGCCTCTGCATTCGTATCTTCAGTGAGGCCGTGGATAAACTCCGTGAAATAGTTATTCTGGCGCATGGTGATAAAACCGAGGAGCCCAAAAAAGATCTGTAAGGATACGGCGGTGCTGCAGAAAATGAAATAAAAGGCTGGGCTGCCATGGCCCTGGAAGAGAAAATCGAAGCCATGGTGAAGGCGGATGGTGGCGATGCCCAGCAAGGTGATGATGGGGATAAGAATCCAGATGCTTGCACTTCCTTCACGATTTATGCCACTGTTCAGCATGGCATGAAAGCCCAAGACCAGATTCTTGATGGCCAGGAGGGAGGCAATCGCAAAAAAGAAGATGGAACAGAAGACGGCAATGGGAACGATGAGTCGGTTCTCGCTCATGGCAGCCGGTGCTGCAAAGCCTACGGCATTCATGGCAAAGGCAAATGAAGAGATCATCTGACTCAAAGAGTTGTTCATGGAATGCTGAAAATGGCCGTTGATGACTAATTTACTGTAATAACGGTAGAAAATGGAAAGGCTGTAGATGCCTGTGGCCAAAAAGGCGAGAAAGGCAAAGGGAAAGAGATACTCGACAATGGTCCATAACCCAGGCACCAGCATGGCACCAAGGACGAACAGGACATTGATGGTCATGGTCAGGGTGAGGGGTATGGCCATAAGGGTTATCTCATTATTGCCATTGGTGAGCTCTTGGTAGGCGTTTGTTTTTTTGAACACGCGATATTCCTTGATGTTCCAGACCAGGAGCCGCAGGTGATTAAAGGCGAAATAGAGCATCATGGCGTAGGCAAGGGCAGAGAGCAGGGTGGCGTAGGCGGGAGCAGTGGCAAGATAGCTCCGTACCGAATCAAAGGTGGCAATGGGGGTATTTGGGGTTGGCGTCATAAACATAAAAAAGATAAAGAAAGCCACTGTCAGCCCGCCATTACCAAGGGCGGAGAGAAAGAAAAGGGGGGTGTAGTTACTGCCGAGATTTCGTTTCATACTGTGTCCGTTAAGATTTTAGAAAATAGAGTGTCATAGCCCAGCGCAATTCCTCTGTAAGCCCGGGTTGATGCCTGTGCAGGGCAGGTTGTTTCGCGTATTTCGTCACATAAGTGAATCGGCCTCATGTTTGGTGCTTAAGCTAATTGTTAAATAGCTGGGAGTCAATGACTGTTCTTTCCTTTCTCCGGGATGCGCCATTATTTGCCAGATCTTTGTAAATGGTGTAAGGGAAAAGCCATGGATAGACCCCTTGAACTCATAGCACCCTTTGCTGCCTCAGGAGACCAGCCCGAGGCCATTGCCGCTCTCGCCCGTGGTGTGGAGTCGGGTGCCCGCAGCCAGGTGCTGCTCGGGGTCACAGGCTCGGGCAAGACCTTTACCATGGCATCACTCATCGCCGAGGTTCAGCGGCCGGCCCTGATCATTGCGCCCAATAAGATTTTGGCAGCCCAGCTTTTCTCAGAGTTTAAGGAACTGTTCCCCAATAATGCTGTGGAATATTTTGTCTCTTATTACGACTATTACCAGCCCGAGGCCTATATTCCTCAGTCTGACACCTATATCGAAAAAGACTCTGCCATCAATGACGCTATTGACAAGATGCGTCACTCCGCCACCCGTTCTCTTCTCACCCGCAGGGACGTGCTGATTGTTGCCTCTGTCTCCTGTATCTATGGACTGGGTTCACCGGATGAGTATAAGAACATGCATCTTTTTCTCCGCTGTGATGAGGAGTATCCCCCGGAAGAAGTGCAGAGGCGTCTTGTCTACATGCTTTATGAACGCAATGATGTCTCCTTTCATCGCGGCACCTTTCGGGTTCGTGGCGATGTTATTGATATCTTTCCCGTGCATGAAGAGGACCGCTCCATACGCATAGAGTTTTTTGGCGATACCATTGATTCCATCGCTGTTATTGATCCGTTGCGGGGCGAGGTGCTGGAACGGCTGCAGGAGTATACGGTTTTTCCTGGAAGTCACTTTGTCACTTCCAAGGATCGTCTGCAGACGGCCATGGAGACCATCAAGGTGGAACTGAAGGATAGACTGGAAGAGTTCCATCAGGAAAACAGGCTTGTGGAACTGCAGCGTCTGGAGCAGCGGACCATGTTTGATCTGGAGATGATCCAGGAGCTGGGTTACTGTACAGGTATTGAAAACTACTCCAGGCACCTCACCGGCAAGGCCCCCGGAGCACCGCCTCCCAATCTTCTGGACTATTTCCCGGAAGATTATCTCCTCTTTATTGATGAGTCGCACATCGGGGTTCCCCAGCTGAACGGTATGTACAACGGGGACCGCTCCCGTAAGAAGACCCTGGTCAATTTCGGCTTTCGTCTGCCTTCTGCACTGGATAATCGGCCCCTGCGTTTTGAGGAGTTTCAAGAGCGGATCAACCAGGTGATCTATGTCTCAGCCACTCCCGGGCCCTGGGAACTGGAACAGGCCGAGGGAAGAATCGTTGATCAGATCATTCGTCCCACAGGTCTGCTCGATCCCAGGATCGAAGTGCGGCCTGCAAGCAGCCAGGTGGATGACCTCCTGGAAGAGATCCGCTTACGCACCGAGCGTGATGAGGCAGTGCTGGTCACCACTCTTACCAAGCGCATGGCCGAGGATTTGACCGATTATTATGAGAAACTGGACATCAAGGTCCGCTATCTTCACTCAGACATCAAGACCCTGGAACGCGTGGAGCTGATCCGTGATCTGCGTAATGGCGAGTATAATGTCCTTATCGGCATCAACCTCCTGCGCGAGGGGCTGGATATTCCGGAAGTCTCCCTGGTGGCCGTACTGGATGCGGACAAGGAAGGATTTCTGCGTTCTGAACGTTCCCTGATTCAGACCTGCGGCCGGGCGGCCAGGAATGCCGAAGGCATGGTCATTCTTTACGCTGACGTGGTCACCGGTTCCATGCAGCGTACCATGGAGGAGACTGACAGGCGGCGTAAGATCCAGGAAGAGTATAACCGGGAACATGGGATTGTCCCGCAGACCATTCGTTCCAAGGTCAAAGATTCCATGCAGCAGCATCTCCAGGCCAGCGGATATCAGGCTGCTGATGATATGGAAGCTGGATTGCTTGAAGCTGCAAAAGAGTTTCCAGTGTATTACAGTATCAAGGAGTTGGAATCGGAGATTGCCAAGCTGGAAAAACAGATGCAGGAGGCTGCCCGTGAACTTGCCTTTGAAGAGGCTGCTGCTCTCCGAGATAAAATAAAGGTGCTGCGAAAACTGGAGATAGAAATAGGATGAAAGGCGATTTTTTATACAGGGTTTCCCTGCGCGTTGTCCCCTTTGTCTTTGTCTGGTTGACTCGGATCTGGTTTTCCACCTGTCGCATCAGGGTTCATGGCCAGAAGTACCGGGATCAAATCGATGAGGGCAAGGATCCTTACGTGGCAACTTTCTGGCATTATACCATCTTCTTTATCTTTTACTTCAATCGTAAAGAATCCGGTGTGGCCATGGTCAGTGCCAGCAGGGACGGTGAGTATATCAGCCGGGTGGCCAATAAATTTGATTTTGAAACTGTGCGTGGTTCTCGGAAGAAGGGAGGCATGCAGGCCATTAAAGGACTGATTCGCTCTGTACGTGAAGGACGCAACGCAGCCATTGTCGCTGACGGCTCCCAGGGCCCGGCCCGGGTGGTTCAGGCAGGATCCATTGTCCTTGCCTCTCGCACAGGGGCGCCTGTCCTGCCCATGCTCTGGTCCTGCAGTCGCTATAAACGATTTGGCTCCTGGGATGGAACCGTTCTCCCTTATCCCTTTTCCCGTATTGATTTTTTTTATGGGGAGCCGTTGCAGGTCCCGCCAAAAATCAAGGCGGAAGAGGTGGAAAAATATCGGCTGATTTTGGAAAGACGCCTGAACGATCTCTATGCCAAGGCCTGGAAGAGGCAGGGCAGAACCGAACATTGATAAAGGGGGAATATCCCTTTACCTTATTATTACTTAAGAACGTGTGAACATGACAAAAGGAATTGTGGTTGCCGGTCTTGCCGGCGGGTCTGGAAAGAGTGTGGTGTCCGTGGGATTAACTGCGGCCCTGGCCCGGCAGGGAAATGTGGTTATCCCCTTTAAAAAGGGACCGGACTATATTGATGCCGGTTGGATGAAACTGGCTGCCGGAAGAAACTGTTATAATCTCGATCCCTACCTGATGAGCATGGAGAGTATAAGGCGTTCCTTCCTGGAACAGAGTGCAGGGGCAGATTTTGCAATCCTTGAGGGCAATCGAGGCCTCTATGACGGGGTGAATCCCGAGGGAGGCTATTCCACTGCGGAATTGGCCCTTTCCCTTAACCTGCCGGTACTCCTGGTGGTCAACTGCACCAAGACCACACGCACTGTTGCCGCCATGGTCCTGGGTTGTCTGAAATTGGATGAACGTATTGATATCCGAGGGGTTGTCCTGAATCAGATCGGCACCGAACGTCACCAGACCATAGTTACCCAGGCGGTTGAAAAGTATACCGGGATTCCTGTGCTTGGTGCAGTGCCGCGTATGAAGCGGGATGTTTTTCCCATGCGCCATCTCGGAGTGACCCCCCATCAGGAGTATGAGGACAGTGACGAGGCCATGGAGCTGCTGGCCAGGACGGCAGAACAGCACATGGATCTCGATCGAATCCGGGAAATTATGGTTCCAATCAGACAGCGGAAAGCAGGACCCATTGAAAAAGTACACGGCAGAAAACTGCGCATCGGGCTGCTCATGGATGCTGCTTTCCAGTTTTACTACTCGGAAAACCTGGAGGCCCTGGAACGTGGGGGAGCTGAGTTGGTGGCTATCAATGCCATGGAGGAGCAAGCACTTCCTGAGCTGGATGGCCTCTATATTGGTGGTGGGTTCCCCGAGACCAGTGCTGGGGCGCTTGCTGCCAATAGGTCATTTCGTGATTCTGTGAAGGCCGCGGCAGCTGCAGGGCTGCCCATCTATGCCGAATGCGGCGGCCTGATATATCTGGGTGAGTCCATTGAACTGGAGGGAGAGATACATCCCCTGGCTGGAGTTTTTCCCGTGCGTTTCGGTATGTCCAAAAAACCTCAGGCCCATGGCTATTCCATTTTTGAGGTGGATGGGGAAAATCCTTTTTATCCCTTGGCAACAGAGGTGAAAGGACATGAGTTCCGTTATTCCACTATTCAGGAGTGGCCAGGAAAACCGGAAGAGCTGGCACTGAAGATGAAAAGGGGCGTGGGCTTCGTGGGAGGACGAGACGGGCTGACCAGCAAGAATGTGCTGGCCCTGTACACCCATGTCCATGCCCTGGGAACACCTGAGTGGGCAGAAGGGTTTTTGAAGCGTTGCTGTGAGGTGAAAGCGAAAGGTCTGCAGGAATAAAGCAGGTTCCCGGCAGACCGGCAAGTTGCTTAGTGCGTTGCCGGCATGGTGCCCAGTACTTTGGCGTTGATGCTCTCTTTTTCCGCCTCGGTGGGTTCCGGTTTTGCCCAGTGAATGAAGGATTCGGTGACTCGCATGAAGTCGCCGTTGTCTTCCTTGCACTTGGGACAGATGCTTTCTGCCTGATCCCGGTACATGATGATCTTGGAGGCGGGCTCTCCGTCTTTGGCCACAGCTGCCATTTTCCGGCAGCCGCATTCCAGTCTGACCACAACCACGCCTATGCCGTCAGGACTCCCTTCGAGGATGCCTGCGATCATGGCCTCTTCATTTTTTTCTGCAACAAGGGCCGTCTGCTTTATCTTTTTCGATGATTTTTTCGCCATTTTATCTTTGCTGTCACGAGTAGGTTTATCTGAGTGAATTTGAAGAAATGACACTATAAGACAGTTGTCTCTGTGGTCAATGTTTTTCGTGGTTTCATTCGACACTATATGGAGGAAAAAGCAGTTCGTCTTTCTGTGAGATCCCAGTGCAAAAGGCGAATTTTTCTTGACAAACAACAGGGGGTGAATTAATGGATCAATACACGAAACAAGAGTTTCAATATGGCGGGAACGCTAATGGAGACTGAAGCAGGTATATTATTGTACTTGTTTATTAATTCTTTATTTATTTTAGGAGGTTGTTATGGCTTGGGATGTAGTTGTCGACAAAGATAAATGTTCTGGTGATGAAGAATGTGTAAATGCTTGTCCTGCACAGGTTTTCGAAATGGAAGATGGAAAGGCTGAGCCTGTTGAGATGGATGAGTGTCTCGGTTGTGAGACCTGTATTGAGGTTTGTCCTGAGGGTGCCATCACCGTAACTGAAGTCTAATCCATTTAGAACTCGGTTTTTTGCAAGCCCATTCCTCCGTCAGGGGGGAATGGGCTTGTCTCGTTTAAAGTAAGCGGTCACAGGTGCCGAATCTTTGGGCGATCAGAATGGCCAGCATACTAAAATGTATTGCTGGCCATTCTGATCGCCCAAAGATTCGGCA
>CAYPEU010000029.1:22337-28991 GCA_964409855.1 uncultured Desulfocapsa sp. | reverse complement strand
ACGCAGAATTTTCCAACCCTGAACCACTCATTGAGCAAGTAACAACAAATTCACCAGTGAGACCGAAAGCAATAAAGTCACCAGCCGCTAGTATAGATGACAGGCCAATAACTCAAAAAGAGCTGGACAAAGCAATTCAGAAAGCACTGGCAGAACAATCCAGAAACAAGCAAAGATACACTCCCCCTCCAATGACAAATTTTTATTATCTCGTAGAACTTGTTGACGGTGTAAAAATAAAGGCAAAAAGCGCAACAAGAGATGGTGATCTATTCACCATCAAAGATGAAAAGGGATTAGAATTTTCACTGAACAGGAAAGAAATAAAAAACGTCAAAAAAATTCAAATATAACGCTGTGTCCACAAATAGCTGCCTTTCCTCAGCCTAAGTAGACAGATCCGACAAAGACAAGACAACAATATAAAACCAACCGAATATCATGTGAATTGGAATGATATACAGGTCTGTATAACAGGGTGCATTCACGTGGTGTCTTTCCCCGTACCTTTCAAGCCTGCAACCCATTAATATCTAATAAGTTTCACTTCATCTTTACAATCTTTGCATCACCCACATACTCTCGGCTTTCAAAACCGGTCATGCTGGTCATTTTCTTGGTCAGCACCCCAATCTCTTTGAGGTTTCTGACGATAGTTTTTACATCATCGATCAATTCCTGCTTCTCCAGATCCTCTTCAAGCAGCTGCGCGGTTCCAAGGGCGGCAAAGAGGGGTGAGTTGATCTCATGGGCTACAGTGCCGGCCAACTCCACCACCCCCTGGAGTTTGACCCGCTCCAGCTGTTCTTCCTCCAGCTGCTTTTTGGCAGTGATATCACGTATCACCTCGATGACATACTCAACCGCTCCCCCTGAAGCCAGCATGGGGGAGGCAGTGCGTTCATACCAATGTGTCCCATCCTCCTGATAGGCTCTGTGGACATAGGTAGCTGGTTTTCCTGTCTCCAGGACTTTACTCACCGGGCAATCTTTTTCATCACACTCCTGATCCTGCCAGAGACTATGATAGTCACAGCCCAGAAGTTCATTCTCTGAACGCTTCATCACCTTCTGAAAGATCTTGTTTACCAGCACCAGGTGTTTTTTATTATCCACGACCAGGAGTTGCGGCCTGATGCAGTCCAGGATATTTCCAAGAAAGCGCTCATTCTCCTCGATCTGGTTAAAAAGCAACGTAATCTGCTGATAAGTCCTGGCATTACTGATGGCAACACCTCCAACTTCTGCTGCAGTCACAGCAAAGTTGATCTCACTGCTGGTAAAACAGTGAGCAACATCAGAGAGAATGCGCAGGACCCCAATGACCTCCTGACCTGCCTTTATCGGAACAGAAAGAAGAGATTTGATACCCTCTTCTTCCATGTTCTTTTTATAAAAAATCCGATCATCCTGGCTCACGTCATAGATGGAAACAGGAGAGCCGGACAGGGCTGCCGCAACATTCTGTTCATTCTCCACCTGCCCTCGTCGCAGATAATCTTCTGACAGGCCATGGGAGGCCATCAGTTCCAGCTGATTGGTCTGGGCCTTGAGCAGACGGATGGTACAGCCCTTGTAGCCCAGGGACTGGGGCAACCGTTCAACTATGGTATCGAGAATAGCAGACAGATCGAGGCTGGAATTGACCAGGGTGGAAATCTCCTGCACCTCCTTCATAAAATCCACCTGATTCTCCATCTCCTTGAACATCCTGCCATTGGAGATAGCAATTCCCACCTGTTCGGCGAGTGCCATGGAAAAAGAGATCTCATCTGCCGTAAAGGTCCGCTTCTTCCGGCTCAGCAGACGAAGGATGCCTATAATGGCGTCCTGAAACAGGATGGGCAGAGTAAGAATGGATTTCACCCCCTCACTCTGCACCAGTTGCTGATCGCCATGATCGGTTTCCAAATCCACATCAGTCTTGGCCACCGGGTAACCGGAACGGATCATCTCCATGGTCTCTTCCGTATCAATACTAAAACGGGAGAGATACTCTACTGAAAGGCCATTGGCTGCACCCATGACAAACTGACCGGTCTCAGCATCAAGCAAGCGAATGGTTGCCGCATCAACTGCCATGAGATCGGGCAGGCTGCGAACGATGGTATCCATCACCTGTTGATGATCAAGCACCATGGAGGTCAGCTTGGTCACCTTCTGGAAGACTTTGAGATATTTCTGTTCCTGTATCAATGCCATGGGTCTACCCTGTTCCACTTAAGATTTTGTTGCGATACTGGTCTTAGAGTACAATTCAAGGACGATTCTGCCAAATATAAATCAATGCATATCTGATGCCAAAAACAGAAACAACTCTTAACCATTAGTAATTTCAGTCTAAACGAGATAATAATAGAATATCATCGGCTTGCTCCACAAGGCCTCAAAGTGCAACAAAATAGACGCACTGCCGCAAAAACAACTCACCTGAGTATGAAGAGTCAACAGGGAGGCGGGAGAAAATTCACCCTTAAAAGGGTGGTGACTTTGACTTGTTTTTCCGGATATGATTCACTGATAATAGTGAGAAGAACAGTGGAATAGGCACAGCAACAGCGGAGAACTCCGGACTGTCAAGAGGAAATCATGGGTCTATATGATCGGGAATTACAGAAGGACAACTGCGGTTTTGGCCTGATGGCCCATATGAGTGGAGAGGCGAGTCATAAACTGGTTCGTACAGCGATTTCCTCACTTGCCAGAATGGCGCACCGCGGTGGTATTGCCGCCGACGGCAAGACCGGCGATGGTTGCGGCCTGCTGCTGCAGAAACCAGACACTTTTTTTCGGGCCTTGGCCGAGGAAGAGGGATGGAACCTGGGCGGCAGATACGCGGTCGGGATGGTGTTTCTCAGTCAGGATGAGACAAAAAACGATCTCGCTCGTCAGATAATCAACCAGGAACTGAAGAAAGAAACGCTTACCGTTGTTGCCTGGCGAACTGTGCCTGTTTATCCGGAAGTACTTGGTAAACTCGCCCGGGAAACCATGCCCGACATTGCCCAGGTCATTATTAACGGACCTTTCGGCTGGGGCTCAAAGGATCTTGAGAGACGTCTCTATATCGTCCGCAGCCGAGTGGAAAAACGGGTGCAGGATGACCCTGATTTTTATATTGCCAGTCTTTCCAACCTGGTAATCGTCTACAAGGGGCTGTGTCGCCCGAAAGACCTTCCCTCCTTTTATCCGGACCTGGCTGACTATCGGATGCAGTCGGCAATCTGCCTTTTCCATCAGCGCTTTTCCACCAATACCCTGCCAAACTGGCCGTTGGCTCAACCCTTCAGATACCTGGCCCATAACGGAGAGATCAATACCATTACCGGCAACAGGCAATGGGCTGCATCCCGCTCCTATAAATTCAGGTCGCCGTTGCTGCCGGACATGGCCGACGCCATGCCCTTTGTCAACACTTCCGGCTCAGACTCTTCTTCTCTGGATAATATGCTGGAACTGTTCCTGGCCGGCGGCATGGATCTCTTCCGGGCCTTCAGGCTCCTCATTCCTCCGGCCTGGCAGAATCACCCCAACATGGATGAGGACCTGCGCGCCTTTTACGACTTCAACTCCATGCACATGGAGCCATGGGACGGACCGGCCGGCATCGTCATGAGTGATGGTCGTTTTGCCGCATGCGGTCTTGATCGCAACGGGCTCAGACCGGCACGCTACGTGGTGACCAAGGATCAGCTCATTACCCTTGCCTCTGAAGTCGGTATCTGGGACTATGAACCGGATGAGGTGCTCGAGAAGGGACGCGTCGGGCCCGGCGAGCTGCTGGTGATTGACACCCTTACCGGCAAGCGCTGGACCTCCTGGGATATTGACAGGGAATTGAAGAGCCGCCATCCCTATAAAGAGTGGATGGAGAAATGTTGTCAGCAGCTCCGCTCTTTTGACCACGACGACCAGCTGGAGACCGGGTCCAGATCTTATGATGATGACCGCCTTCTCATCTATCAGAAGCTTTTTGCTTATACCAATGAAGAGCTGGAGCAGGTTATCAAAGTACTGGGAGAAACCGGACAGGAACCGGTGGCCTCCATGGGCGATGATGCGCCAATGGCGGTTTTGTCCACCAGGGAGCGGAGCCTGTACGACTATTTCCGCCAGATGTTTGCCCAGGTGACCAATCCGCCCATCGATCCCTTGCGGGAGAAGCATGTGATGTCGCTTGCCACCTGCCTGGGACAGGAACAGAATGTTTTTGACGAGACACAGGGGCACGCCTACCGCGTGATGTTTCAGTCGCCGGTGCTCGTCTACAGCGACATGCAGCAGCTCCTGCAGCTGAACCAGACCCATTACAAACATGTGATCCTTGACCTCAACTATCCTGAAGAGATCGGACTTAAAGGGGCAATCGAGAACCTCTGTCGCCTGGCCCGCAAAGAGACGGAAAAAGGCGCTGTTCTGCTGATCCTGTCGGATCGCAACATTACACCTGAAACCCTGCCCATCCCGGCGGCCATGGGTGTCGGTGCCGTGCAGCGTACCCTTGTGGAAAACAATTTGCGCTGCGATGCCAATATCATCGTGGAAACAGCAACGGTTAAGGACTCTCACCATTTTGCAGTGCTCCTGGGACTGGGGGCGACGGCTGTTTACCCCTTTCTGGTATATGAGACACTCGCCCAGCTGGTTGATGAAGGGACACTCAGTGTGAGCCTTAAGCAGGCCATATCCAATTACCGCAAAGGGTTAGATAAGGGCCTCCTCAAGATCCTTTCAAAGATGGGTATTTCCACCATTGCCTCCTATAGATGTTCGCAGCTTTTCGAGGTGGTGGGGCTGGCACGAGAGGTCACCGAGCTCTGCTTCAATGGAGTGGTGAGCCGCATTGAAGGGGCCGGGTTCGAGGATTTCCAGGAGGAGCAGAAGAAATTGGCCCATTACGGCTGGCAGAGGCTCCATCAACCGCTGCCTCGGGGCGGCCTGTTCAAGTATATCCACGGGGGAGAGTACCACGCCTACAACCCCGATGTCGTCGACTCCCTGCAGAGGGCGGTGCGCAGCGGTGATTTCACTGACTACCAGATCTACTCCAGTCATGTGAACAATCGTCCCATTGCCTGTCTCCGGGACCTGCTGCAACTGAAAAAAGAGACACAACCCATCTCCCTGGACGAGGTGGAGGCTGCGGATAACTTCTATGGCCGTTTTGACTCTGCGGCCATGTCCATCGGGGCCTTGAGCCAGGAGGCCCACGAGGCCCTGGCCATCGGCATGAACCGTCTCGGCGGTTTTTCCAATAGCGGAGAGGGAGGGGAGGATTCCAGCCGTTTCCACAGCGAGCGGGTGTCGAAGATAAAGCAGGTTGCCTCCGGACGTTTCGGGGTGACCCCCCATTACCTGATGAACGCCGAGGTGATCCAGATCAAGATCGCCCAGGGCGCCAAGCCTGGAGAGGGTGGACAGCTGCCCGGTCACAAGGTGACTGCCCAGATCGCGGCCCTGCGCTACTCGGTGCCCGGGGCAACCCTTATCTCACCGCCGCCGCACCATGATATCTACTCCATTGAGGATCTGGCCCAGCTCATTTTTGATCTCAAACAGCTTAACCCAGAGGCCCAGGTCAGCGTGAAGCTGGTTTCCGAGCCTGGGGTGGGCACCATTGCCACCGGTGTGGTCAAGGCCTATGCCGACATGATCACCATCTCCGGGGGGGACGGGGGCACCGGGGCCAGTCCCCTCACCTCGGTTAAATATGCCGGCAGCCCATGGGAACATGCCCTCCCCGAGACCCAACAGGCCCTGGTGGCCAACGGCTTGCGCCATAAGGTGCGTCTGCAGGTGGACGGCGGCCTGAAGACCGGACTGGATATCATCAAGGCTGCAATTCTCGGTGCCGAGAGTTTTGGTTTCGGCACCGGACCGCTCATTGCCCTGGGTTGTAGGTTCTTGCGGATTTGCCACCTCAATAACTGTGCAACCGGGGTTGCCACCCAGGATGAAACTCTGCGGAAGAAGTACTTTAGCGGGGTCCCGGATATGGTGATGAACTATTTCCAATTCATGGTGCAGGAGACCCGGATGCTCATGGCCGAGCTGGGTGTAAAACAGCTCACCGACCTGATCGGCCGAACAGATCTCCTCCAGGAAGTGGAAGGCATCTCCTCAAAACAGAAGAAACTGGACCTTGCACCCATTCTGGAAAGCATGCATCCGCCTGAGACAAGCAGCCTCTTTTTCCAGGAGACCAATGTTCCTGACGACCCGGGCAGACTCAATCTCGAGATCGAGCAGCGGTTCGCGAAGGCAGTCGAAACCTCGTCGGGAGGGGGAGGAAGCTTTACGATCTCCAATACCGATCGAACGGTGGGCGCCAGGCTTTCCGGAAAAATTGCCTCCATCCACGGCAACAAGGGGATGGAGGAAACACCCATCCATCTGCTCTTCACTGGGACCGCCGGCCAGAGTTTCGGGGCCTGGAATGCAGGAGGCGTGCATATGGTGCTCACCGGCGATGCCAACGACTATGTGGGCAAGGGAATGGCCGGCGGCAAGCTGGTTATCGGTCCGCCCCTGGGCGTGGCCTATAAGAGTCACGAGGCAGTCATTATCGGCAACACCTGTCTTTACGGGGCCACAGGCGGTCTGCTTTACGCGGCAGGGCTTGCCGGGGAACGTTTCGCAGTCAGAAATTCCGGA
>CAYPEU010000029.1:0-22327 GCA_964409855.1 uncultured Desulfocapsa sp. | reverse complement strand
GGTGGAGGGTATCGGCGACAACGGCTGTGAATACATGACCGGCGGCATCGTCACCATCCTTGGAGAGACCGGGGTCAATTTCGGTGCAGGAATGACCGGCGGCTTTGCCTATGTCCTTGATGAGCCCGGGACCCTGGAATCGCGGGTGAATCCGGAACTGGTGGAGGCCTTGTCCCTGGAAGGCCGGGCAGTGCTGCAAGAGCACCTGCGGGGAATTATCAACACTCACTGTCACGAAACAGGCAGTTCTCGGGCCGAGCGGATCCTGACCGGCTTTGATGAACACTATGTTGAACTTTTCAAACTGGTCAAGCCCAAGGCATCGGATATCGCGACCCTGCTGGGTCACCGGGGCAACTCGCCCAGAGAAACGCTGGCTATAGTCTATTAGGGAGTCAAGCAACTTAACGTGCCTCCCAGGGGGAATGATATGAACCAGAATCTCTACCAGTTCATCGAAGTGAAGCGGGTTGATCCCCAGAAAAAGGGGATTGAGCGGCGGCGACACGAGTTTGTGGAAATTTACGATCCTTTCCAGAAATCGCAGGTACAGATGCAGGCGGACCGCTGTATTGCCTGCGGCAATCCCTACTGCGAATGGAAGTGTCCCGTCCATAACTATATTCCCGACTGGCTGCAGCTTGCCAACGAGGGGCGCATCATTGAGGCGGCTGAACTGTGCCACCAGACCAACAGCCTGCCGGAAATCTGCGGGCGGGTCTGCCCCCAGGACCGGCTCTGCGAGGGGGCCTGTACCCTCAACAACGATTTTGGGGCAGTCACCATCGGCAACATAGAAAAGTACCTTGTCGATACCGCCCTGGAGATGGGCTGGCGCCCTGACCTCTCCAAGGTGGTGCCCACCGGGAAGCAGGTGGCGGTGGTCGGTGCCGGGCCTGCCGGACTCGCCTGTGCAGATGTACTCATCCGCAACGGTGTACAACCGGTGGTCTTTGACAGCCATCCGGAAATTGGCGGCCTGCTGACCTTCGGTATTCCCTCCTTCAAGCTCGACAAGGGGGTCATGGAACTGCGGCGGGAGATCTTCACCGACATGGGTATTGAATTCCGCCTGGGGGTGGAGATCGGGCGAGACCTCCCCTTTGCCGAGCTCTTGCGCGACTATGATGCAGTCTTTGTCGGAACCGGCACCTACACCTCCATGCGCGCCAACCTGGAAAACGAGGAGAGTGAAGGGGTGTATGATGCCCTCGACTATCTCATCGCCAACACAGATCACCTTCTGGGCCTGAAACGCGAGCGCTACCCCTATGTGGACCTGGAGGGTAAAGAGGTTGTGGTCCTTGGCGGCGGTGACACGGCCATGGACTGTGTGCGCACAGCCATCCGCCAGGGCGCGTCAAATGTTTCCTGCGTGTACCGGCGTGACAGGGAGAACATGCCGGGCTCGGCAAGGGAAGTGCAAAATGCCGAGGACGAGGGCGTCCATTTTCTCTGGAACCTGCAACCCCTGTCCATCACTGTGGGGAAAAACGGATCCGTAAGCGGAGTCAGGGTGGTGAACACCCGGCTCGGCGAGCCCGATGAACAAAATCGAAGAAGGCCGGAACCGATTGCCGGCACAGAGGCTGAACTTGATGCCGACTCCGTGATCATGGCCTTTGGTTTCCGGCCAAGTCCTCCTGAGTGGCTGAGCGAAAACAGGATCTCCCTGAATGAGTGGCAGCTTATCGAGGCCCCTGCCCATGGTGACTTCCCTTTCCAGACAGGAAACGAGAAGGTATTTGCCGGAGGCGATGCAGTCCGCGGCTCTGACCTGGTGGTCACAGCCATTGCCGAAGGACGGCTGGCAGCCGGAAGCATGCTCAAGTATCTGGGGGTGTGAGGTGATTTCCAGGTCAACAGATAGGCCGACAACAAGAACTCAGCAGCTCATCTGTTGAAACAGGCGGGTTGAAAAGAGTGGACTGAAAGTCCGGCAATGGCTGTGAGAGGAGCAGATAGCTGAAGCCAGGGCCACCAGCAGGCGTCCCTGGCTCAGGTTCAGAAAGAGTTGAAGAAACTCAGGCGTCCGGGATCCGCCTCCGGCCCTATATGCAGCACACGCATCATCTCGTGGTCCTCATGGGAGAGAATGTGACAGTGCCAGACGTAGCGACCGGGTTTGTCAAAAGTCATCTTGATGCGGGTGACCTGGCCCGGAAGGGCTGTGACCATATCCTTGGGCGTATTCTCTACGTAGCCGTCGAGTTGGTGAACAGGTCTTCCCTGTGCCTGCGGGAGTGCGACAAGAAAGAAAAGGAGAAGTGTCCCCAGAATAATGACTGCTGGATTGGTATATCTGTTCATGGTACCCTCCTTTACTTTTGCTTCCCGGAAACAAATCAAGTTCTCATGGAATTATGCCCTATGGTTGAGATGTTGTTCATTCAAAGTTGCCGCTTTTAATGATGGACAGGACGGTCTGCTCAATATCGCTGAAGCGGTAGATTTTCTTCCCTTGATGATCCCGCATGAATGTTTCCGCGTCTTCAAGGGTGGCAACCGGTATCAATTCATGACCCATTGGACCCAGTACATCGGAACCAATGACATAATATGCCGTGCGGGCATCAATCTGATTGAGGCCGTAATATTCTTTTACGGTGATACTCTGTATGCTCTCCGCATCACGACCCTGTGCCCATTTTTTCATATCGAGTAAGTAAGTGAAGCAATCCTTTGACCCGTCAAAATGATGGCTCACCCTGTCCTGATAGAGAACCGTGGCAGTCCAGTTGGGATAATGGGCTACAAACATGCCGCATACAGGACAGGTATCACGTGGAGTGGGATCAGGTATGTCTTGGGAGCACAAGGGCAGCGGTCCCTGAAGCAGGGCAAAAAGAAGAATACCCGGTAGCCAGCGGTTTTTGATGTTGCCTGTTTTCTTGACCATGTCAACCTTTCTCATTTTTTTGCCGTTTCAGGTCCATCACTTACAATCAAACCTTGCCATATTCTCTAAAAGAGATATGGAGTTACGACCACTCAGTCAAGCAAAACATCTTTTCCCCTGGCACCTACCAGAAACCTACAGTCGTTTGTTACAAGAGCTGAAGAAGAGGCAGGATAACAGGGTACGAATCCCACATAGGGGCGGCTGTGTCGGAGTCTCGCATGCCTGCCGTCAGCTCTACTGATTGAGATACTTAAAATCTTCGTCGCTGATCTCGGGAACCCCGAAGTTTTTAAAGGCTACCCGCCCTCTTTTGTCGGCCACAATGATGGTCGGAACACCCTGCACCTTATACAGATATGAGATAGCACCTTTTTTATCAAACAGAACCGGGTGGGTCATTTTTGTTGATTTCATAAAGGACCGGGCCCGTTCAACCGAGTCATTGAAGCCCACGTTGACCCCGATAAAGGCCATGCCCTGAGGAGCGTATTTTTCCTGGAGGACATTGACTTTGGGAACTTCACTCTTGCAGTTCGGGCACCAGGAGGCCCAGAAAACGAGCATAAGCGGCTGTTTTCCGATTATCGTGGCCAGATCAAGAGGATTACCATCAAGATCTGTACCACTAAAGGAAGGAATGGTGTCACCGACCTCAACAGCACTGGCTGTTAATGGCAGGAAAAGAAAAAAGAGGAGGAAAAAAGGGGCAACACGTTTCAACACAATGGAGTCCTTTATGGGTTGATTTTTCTGCTGGTTGAGCAGGAAATGGGTGATACCATCACTGAACAATGGACATGGTTTTTAAAGAAACATCCTCCCGGCCTGGATTAAAAAATATTCAGCCAGCGCGAGCATGAGAATTCCCATACCTTTTTTTATGATGATCATCCAGTTACCTGAACGGGGAATACTGGCCATGATGCCGGAAAAAGTACCGATCACCAGTAAAATGGCTCCCATGCCGAAAGAAAAAACAAAGAGCAGGAAGGCGCCAAGAAACATATTGCCGGTGGAAGCGACATAGGCCAGAAGGGTACCGAGTACCGGCGCCGTACAGGGGCCGGCAACCAGGCCTGAAGCCATGCCGGCAACAAAGACACCGGGTGCTCCCTTGATTTTTGTACCCATCTGCGGGACAAAGGTTGGCACCCTGATCACATCAAGCATGCCGAGGCCCAACAACAGGATGATGTTGCCGACGATGAAAAAAGACCAGGGACTAGTGTTGATGGTGCCGAAGAATCTGCCGGTGGCAGCGGCAAAAATCCCCAGA
This sequence comes from uncultured Desulfocapsa sp., assembly GCA_964409855.1. Taxonomy (GTDB): domain Bacteria; phylum Desulfobacterota; class Desulfobulbia; order Desulfobulbales; family Desulfocapsaceae; genus Desulfocapsa. The sequence continues at coordinate 18,149 of CAYPEU010000029.1, read as the reverse complement.
CCCGCATAGGTGAGGGCCATTCCTGTAATGTAGGCCAGGGAAAGCAGGAAACCGCGCAGTTTTGAGCCGCCGATATTTGAATTGCCTATGACACCGGCGACGATAGGGATCATTGGGTAGACACAGGGGGTCAGACTGGCAAGAAAGCCACCTGCATAGGCTGCAACAAAGGCGAGCAGGAGTGACCCCTGCAGATAGGTTCCCATCTGGCTGAGAAATTGTTCCATGATATATTCTGATTACGTATAAGTCTCAGCCTGTTTGTCGGCATGGCGCTCACTGGCTGCCCAGTTTGGACCATCCGTACCGTTGCATAACTCAACTGACATCTGTCATCTATTTCTCTATGTTCCCGACCTTGCTTAGTGCCATCGATCAACTTTCAATATGCTATCATGTCAAGCAAATAGGCTCCAAGAAAAATTCCCATCAATTTAAATAAATCTCAGCAATTGACATCCTCCTGTGCCCCATTCTCACCGAAACCGACCTCAACAGATGGAGAGCCGGGAAGTGCTGATTCGGCATCAAAAAATGGTGATGAGTGCAGGAGAGGTCATCACCCTTTCCCTCCCGCAACCCCGCAGATAATCCCCGAATCATTTGGTCCCTGAAAGGGGTGACGACTGATTTCACTGACACCTGCATCTTTGAGCATGGTGCGTATCTCTTCTTCAGAGTAGCTGCGGCCGTGTGGGTTATTGACCAGCATGTTCAAGGAAAAGAGGGCGGGAAAGAGAGGGGAATCTTTTGAGTCTTCCAGGATGAAGTCGTGGATCAGGATAAGGCCGCCAGGGGCCATGGCAGCCACGCTTTTCTCTATCAGCTGTCGACACTCTTCAAGACTATTGGAGTGGAGAATGTGGGAAAGCCAAGCCACATCATAGGGGCCGCCGCTGATAGGGTCCCTGTTAAAGTCACCGGGGATAAAATCGATGCGACTCCCCAGCTGGAACTGATCCACGATCCTGCGGGCAAAGGGCTCGGTGGTGCTTCGATCATAGATGGCAGCGGTCAGGGAGGGGTTGGCCTGGCAAAAATGGATGGCGTAGGTCCCTGGGCCGCCTCCCAGGTCCAGGAGACGCTTGCGGCCTGTGAGGTCAATCAGGGGAACGAGCCTGGGTGCAATGTCCATGGCCAGATTGAACATCCCCAGGAGAAAAGTCTCCCGGTCTTCTGCCTCGCTGCCAAAGCGTTTCTCCACCGGCCTCCCCTGTTTGACTGCCGTGTGCAGTTGAGCCCAGGCATCGACCAGGTTGTGATGATGGAGGATGATATGCCCCTTGTACTGGGGTGAGTTTTTATTGAGAAAAGTGGCCGCAGCCTCGGAATTCCGGTAGCCCGAGCCGCTTCTGCAAAGAAGGCCCATGGCCGTGAGACCGTTGCAGAGGAGCTCCAGCCCCCGGCTGTCCACATCGAGATGTCGGGCCAGCTTATCCACTGTCTGCCCATTGCCTTCCAGGGCCGAGAACAACTCCAGACGGACACCGGCCTGCAAGGTACAGCCCTGCCAGTAAGCCGAAGAAGTCGCAAGGATATTTCCAAGGGTCCAGTCTTTCACAGGGGTGGACATGGGGACCTCTCAAGGGTGAGAACATCGAAAGAAGAAGGGAAACAGAGAGTCTGTATGTCACAAACAGCCTCCTCTTAACCAGCATACTGAAGAGCAAGGGCAGCGTCAAGATCAGACCATAACCTGAGCATCAAAGATCGAATATTACCTTTCCTGTTGAAAAACAAACGATTTTTCTCTAATACTGGTGTCCAGGCAAACTTACTTAACAACCAGGAACAGGGGAAAACAATGATTGTCACACTGACCAACCAGAAAGGCGGATGCGGGAAGAGTACTGCGACCATGAACCTGGCCCTGGGAACAGCAGCGCTGAACTACAAGACGGCACTCATTGACGCGGATGAGCAGAAAAGCTGCATCGAGACCCTGCAGGATCACAGCAAGCAGAACCTGACTCTGTATGAGGCGGGCAAGGACGTGGACAGCCTGGCAATGGAGGTGAGAGACAAGTTCCATTATATCTTTATCGATACCCCACCGCACAGCCATCACATCATGTTTCAGGCCATGGCTGTCTCCGATTTCATTCTCATCCCCCTCCAGGCATCCCCGCTGGACATCCGATCAGCCAAGCGCACCATAGATGCCCGTGAAAAGATGCAGGAAGAGGTCGGCAGGAAAATCCCCTGCTATTTCCTCCTCAACCGGGTCAATCCACGGACAAAGCTGAGCAAAGAAATCGGCGCCTATATCCGCGAACTCTATACTGTCCCCCTGCTCCAGTCGCGGCTCCACAACCGGGTGGCCTATGCCCAGTCTCTCATGCATGGCAAGTCAGTCATTGAATTCAGCAGGAGCTCTGATGCAGCAGTTGAGGTGACCAACCTGCTCAAAGAGGTTCACCGCATCATGCAGGTGAAGTAACGGTTCAGCAGCTGGACAGCAGCCTTGATGAACGGTGAGCAAGTGTCTGTCCAGACACTTGCTCACTCCTCCTTTGCCCATACCTCCAGCACTTTCTCGATAAAGCGGATGGAAAAGGCTGTTGTCCTGCAGGCCAGCCCTTCGCAGAGATGGGGCGGGCCGTCGTCATCAAAGCCTCCCGGCCTCAGTTCTCGACACTGCAAAGAAGAAAACTCTTTTTCGAACTGTTTGCCGAAATCATAGCAGGCGTCAATTATTTTTTCTTCTGCAACCCCTCTCTCAGCCTCCAGGATACCAGGAAAGAGAAGAGTGCCCTCCACCAAGCCGCACTGGGCCCTGTAACCTCCCGCCCCAGGCATACCAACTGCGGCAGCCAGAAGCTGCCCATGCAGCTTGACATGAAAATACTCTGCCAGGGTCAGAAGATCGGTGCGCACACAGTTATAATCATTGACCTGAAAACAGGTCCCCACTCGCTTCTTTACAAAATTTTCCATAACATTTCCAAAAAGATGGGACCGATGGACAGGTCCCTATAAGAGCATTCGCCCCTGGCCAAAATAAAAACCAAGCCCAAAATTTATACTATAATAACAATATGTTAAAATACAAATTCCAGATTTTCAACAAAAAAGAATCCACTTAAAACACTCTTCTTTCCCTGGGAAAGAAAATGAAATTTTTTTTAAAATTTTTCCTAACTGCCTTTCCACCTTATTTTATTCAGCAAATAAGAATTATTTACTTTTTGCAGCTGATGAATGCACATAAATCGTCTCTGCACAGCTTGACAAAAGCCTTCTCAAAGCCCGATAATCCAGCATTATAGACAAAATGATATAGATCACTGTTTCGTCACTTTTCCTTTTCCGTCAAGGGTTACACCATGCTTCACACCGACAGCACAAACCTGACAGATGCCGAGCACGTTGATGAAATACTCTTTCAGGCCATGTCCGCCCAGGATGCCTACCTCCAGCTCGACCAGCACTCCATCGACAGCATCGTCAGCCGGATGGCACGGGTCGGCGCATCCAAACACCTGACCCTGGCGAAAATGGCTGTGGCAGAGACAGGCCAGGGTATCACAGAAGACAAATCCATCACCAATATTTTTGCATCCGCTGGTCTGGAGCAGAAGTTGCGGAAAATGAAGAGTGTTGGCCTGATTGAAGACAACAGGGTTGCCGGATATCAGGTATTCTCGGATCCAGTGGGCATTCTTGCCGCCTTCCCTCCACCGGAACAGGCCACTGCCACAATACTTTCCCAGGCAATTCTCAGTGTCAAAACACGCAATCCTGTGGTGTTCTCCTTCCACCCGTCGGTGCGCTCCTCTTCAACGGCCGCAGCAAAACTCATGCAGGAGGCGGCAATGGCTGGTGGAGCACCTCCTCACTCCATTCAGTGGCTTCCTGCAAGCTTGAAGAAGAATCTCAACACCCTTGCCCTGCATCCCGAGGTTGCTCTTATTCTCGTGGATGAAAACAACTTCAACCTGGCCCCGCAATCAAATCCCCACACTCCGATTCTGGGATTGGGCCTAGTCAACACCCCATGTTTTATCGATAAATCCGCAAACCTGGAACAGGCAATAACGGATATAATTTTCTCAAAAAGTTTTGACAACGGTCTGATAAGCACCTCGGAACAGACTGTGATTATCAGCCGTGAAATCTACTTTCAGGCCCTGGATCTCCTGGTGCAGAAGTCATGTCATCTGGTGGAGGAAGAGGAAAGAGAACAACTGGAGCGCCTCCTTTTTCATCCGGACAGTGGTGCACCAAACCCGGAATGCACAGGGTGTGACGCCAGCACCCTTGCGGAAATGGCAGGCTTTTCCGTTCCAAGACAGACCAAAATCATCTGTGCTGAAATCGCCGGAATATGCCCGGAGTATCCCCTCTCCCGCCCCAAACCCTTTCCGGTACTCTCCCTCCTGGCAGCAGAAAGCTGGTATGAAGGGCTCTGCTTATGCGAGGCCGTACTTGAACTCGGAACTGCTGCCCATACAGCAGTGCTCCACAGCCAAAACAGCTCCTTAGGCAGAGAATTTTCTACCCGACTGGGAACCGCACACACAATCCTGAACGATCCGGCAACCAAAGGTGATATCTGCGCCCTCTCTCTTCACGGGAGATGTGGAGTCACCTCAGCCCAGGAGAGGCAGAGCGGAAACTCGACAAGCGCCTCCCTCTCTCTCAACAATCTCCTTTCACACAAGGTTATTCAGCAGCGTCCTCCCCGGCTCAGGGAGTGGGACATCCCTGAGAAAATCCTTTTTTCTCCCAACTGCATCAGCTATCTAAAAAGTTTTGCAGGAGCAAAAAGGACACTGATTGTCACAGAAAAAGAACTTATCAACAGCGGATCCATGGATACTATCCTCCACCACCTGGAGGGTCAGAAGTATCCGGTTGAGACCGAGATCTTCCATGAAATACCAGAGTTGACCACCCTCTCTTCCATTGAGCAGGGATTGCAGTGCATGAATCGTTTTCGTCCCACTGCTCTTCTGGTGCTCGGGGACGGAGCCGCCATTGACGCGGCCAAGGCAATGCGGTTTTTTTATCAACGACCCAAGGTTTCCCTGCCACACTCTTCGCTGCATCTTCCCAATGAAGATTTTTCCGACTGCCAGACAGATCCGCCACAGAGAGTGCTCCCCCTCATTGCCGTGCCCACCAACCTGGGAGCGGGCTCGGAAATGAACGGTTTTGTCACCATTTACAACGAAAACAGGAAGAAGGCGTTCAATCTGCGCTCCTGCGAACTCATTCCCGACTATGCCCTCATTGACCCCACCCTTACCACCCCTGCTGAACCGCTGATCATGGCCCTCACCGGGATGGATATTCTCAGTCATGCTCTGGAGGCCTATGCTTCCCCCCTGGCTTCTGACTACTCAGACTCCATGGCTATGAAGGTCATAGAACTGATCTTCAACTGGCTGCCGGCAGCCGCTGTCCGCCGGCCAAGCAACGAAGCCACGGAAAAAATCTACAATGCTGCGGCCATGGCAGGAATGGCAGCAAGCAACGCCCTGCTCGGTCTCAACCACGCCATGGCCCACTCCTTGAGTTCCATGTTTCAACTGCCCCATGACCTGGCAAGCAGCCTGCTGCTTCGCCATATTATTAGCTACAACGGCGTGGAAAACCCCAGCCGCTTTAATCCACTCACTCCCGGAAGCCGCTATATTGCCCACCAACGCTACCAGGAAGTTGCCAAATCTCTTGGTCTTGCACATGACACCCCTGAACAGGGGGTAAAATCGCTGACCGAGGCCATTGCCAGGCTGCAGGAACAGTTGGCGCTGCCTCTGAGACTGCATGACCACGGTATTGCGAAGCAGGAATATCTGGCCAGGGTAGAGGGTATGGCCGAACAGGCCTTTGAAAATCACTGCACAGCCACCAATCCGCGGCTGCCCCTTATTCAGGAGATCATCGACATCTATATTGCCATTTACTGATTCCAGTGCGGGCTGCCCTTGCAATGAAGTTTTTTTCTTGCCAGGAGCACTCCTTTTCCGTATCCTCAGCAATTATTCTCCCTGCCCTGTTTCGCTGAGGTACTGCCATGATTCCAGAACTCTTTTTCAATGATCTCTGCCGCAGAAAGAGTTGCGGCGTCATGGCCACCATCCTTTCCTCGGACGGCCATGGGCCGGCAAGGAGTGGAGACCGACTCTTTTTTTCCGAGGGCAGACTGGCGGCAGGCACCGTGGGCGGGGGCAGCAATGAACAGCAGGTGCTCCAGGCCTGTGCTGCTCTTGGCACAAACAGACGCCTGCTCGATATCAGTTCCTTTCTCCCGGGAAGCCTCCCTTCCTGCGGGGGCAAGCTGCGTGTCATGCTGGAACGGATCGACCTGAGCGATCCGGCAGCCGCCTCTTTTCTGCAAACCTTGCAGCAACTGGTACCAGGACCTGATCCTCTCCTCCTCCTCTCTCTGGTGGACGAGTCAGATAAAGCTCCCTGTTATCTGCTTGCCAATGAAAAAGGTGTCATCACTGCCCTCAATGAAGAGTGGTGGACAACGGAGTTTTCGCCCGAGCTCTGGCAGCAACTCATGGCTGATGAGCATTCCTCCCTGCAGACACTGACCATTGGCTCGTCCCAGCTCTCTTTCTTTGTCCATCCCTTGAACCGTCGCGGCAGACTCTTCCTTCTGGGAGCAGGGCATGTCGCCAGAGAAGTGGCCTGGCTGGCCGAGCGAACCGGGTTCCAGGTCATCATCGTGGATCCACGCCAGGAACTGATGCAGGCCGAGCGTTTTCCCGCAGCCTCTACTCTCTGCCCAATGGATCCCCATCAATTTTTCCTCTACGATCCCATAGGTTCCAGGGACTTTCTGGTCATTGCCGGACCAGACCACGCCACTGACCTGGCTGTCCTTGAACAGGCGGCAAGCTGTCCTGCCCGCTATATCGGGGTGATGGGCAGTCGGAGAAAAATTAATGGCTTTGAAAAAAGCCTCAGGCAGAAAGGAATATACCAATCTCTGGCTAGCCGTCTCTACGCCCCCATTGGTATTTCCATCCCCTCAAAAAATCCTGCCGAGGTGGCAGTCTCCATAGTCGCAGAACTCATACAGGTACGGGCAGAGGCGGGCTTATAGCGGACGGCAACAAACGCTCCCATAGGGGGCACCCGGGCCAGTTGACACTATTGTGCCGGGATCAGTGTTGAACGTTCCTCTTCCCCAGTCCAGCACTCTCCACTCAAACACCAACCGGTTAACCTGCATCTTTCAGAAAACAGTAGGGATCCCGGTCTATGGTGATATCCAGGCCGCTGGACTGGATCACTGCCTGGCAGCCGCCGCAGACCGGACGGATCTTACATCCCCGGCACTGTTCCGGCCCCAGTCGATAACGCTCTGCTGCCGGCGAATGATAGAGCTCCAGCAATGACGATTCCAGCACATTACCGATGGGTGACTGAAATTTACGGCAGGCATGCAGGTCGCCGTTGGGCAGGAGGGAGCAGAAGTTAAAGGCTGCCCCGCAGCCGAACCCGGTACAGCCGCCAAAAGGAGACGTTTTCTGCTCTGCCTTGAGGATATTGATCAGATTGTCCTTGAGGCTGATGGCGGGATTTGACTTGGCCGCCTCAAGATAATCTTCGAGAAAGGCACGGTAATTTTCCTTCTCCGCTGCCGCCAGGGCCGCACCTTCTCCAGTCTGGGAGAGACGGTTAAAGGTAAAGAGATCGACCTTTCCCCGCAGGAGCTCAGCCAGTTCCAGGACCTGCCCCATGTTCTCCCTGGTCAGCGTCAGCATCACCATGGAATAGATGGAAAGATCCTGCAGGACCTCCAGAAACTCCATGATCCGCTGAAAGTGGCCGAGCCCCCTGATAGAATCGTTATGCTCAGGCAGCCCTTCCAGGCTCACCTGGTAAAAGGAGAGGGGCTGGATCTGCTGCAGGGATTCAATCACCTCCCGGGAGGTGGGATTGCCGAGAATGGCGGTCGTGAAATTGCGACGGGCAGCCTCTCGGTACAGCTCTTCAAAATGGGCGTAGAGAAGCGGATTCCCCCCGGTGAAGGTGACCTGGCCATGCACTTTCTGCTCAAGGACGAAATCGCGGAACTGATCAAGGATGATTTTTCCCTGTTCCAACGTCAGAGGTGAAATAGTTGACCGGTCATAACAGTGCTTGCAATGGAGGTCACAGGCCTGGGTCACGTGCCACTGCAGGGTAAAATAGTCGGAACGCAGGTAGCGCTGCCACGCCTCAGGACCATCATCTGGAAAATGGGCAGCAGTTCGCCTGATGGCCGAAGGCGGAGAAAGGAGGAGCCCTTGCTCGCAGGCCTCTTCAATGGCTGCATCCACCGCCCCCACAGCAACTCCAGCCTCGTCTGCCACGGCCTGACGATCCAAGTCCTCGGCCATCACCTTCAAGGCCAGTAAATTGTTATCTGTTGCCGGACAAACACGCAGCATGCCCCCATCCGGGGTTTTGTAGAAGAGCACGAACTCCTGTCCCTGTTCAGGAACAATCGTCGTTTTCCTCTTCCAGAACAGGCCGCAGAGATGTTTCCAGCTCAGGGGCAGAAGGGTGAGTGAGGGGTTGATCTGCAGCTCATCTCCTTCCTCCAGTAAGGCAGGAGCAGTCGTGGCCTGAACGCCATGCGCGGCCAGCTCAAGGCGGGCCAAGTCCGGTAAATAGCCAGGCAGGGAGCGGGCAGCTGCAGTGGTTTCCAGAAATTGGGGGAGCGCTTCCGGACCGGCTTCATCATCAAAATCTGCAATCAATGTATCCCAACCATCTCCTCCCTGTGCTGCACAGCAGGGAAAAAGGGCCTTGAGCCATTTTGCTTCCATCATCTCACCATATTTTTCAAGATTGCTGTAACATTTCTCAACACGTTATCGTCCAGGGGACTGGACTCCCGCTGATCAAAGTGTCACGAACTACCAGGAGGTTATTCAGTTGTATAGCGATTCAAAAAAAGAAGCAAGCAAAGCCTCGCAGCAGATCGATCCACCTTGAAAAATTTCTGGCAGGAACGACAAAAAAACTGATACACTCAAAATAATCCTTTTTTCACACCCCCTTACCTTGCCGATACCATGACCACTGTCGCCCACGACCGTAAACTTGGAACCTTTGCCGGGGTCTTCACCCCCAGCATTCTGACCATCCTCGGTCTTATCCTTTTTCTGCGCATGGGCCATGTTCTAGGCAGTGGCGGGCTGGGACAGGCCCTGCTGATCATCTGCCTGGCCAATCTCATCTCCATACTCACCACCTTTTCTCTGGCAGCCATTGCCACCAATCTCAAGGTCAAGGGCGGTGGAGACTACTACCTGATCTCCCGTACCCTGGGGGTGGAGTTCGGAGGGGCCATCGGCATTGTCCTCTTCCTGGCCCAGTCCATCTCCATTGCCTTCTACTGTATCGGCTTTGGTGAGGCAGTGGCGGGTATCGTGGCCCTCGACATCCCCTTTCTCCCCCAGATAAGCGCCGCCCTGGCCCTGACCATGCTTTTTATCCTGGCCTGGCTGGGAGCGGACTGGGCCACAAAATTCCAGTATCTGATCATGACCATCCTTGTCCTGGCCCTGGTCTCCTTCTTTTCCGGCGCTTTGGCCCACTGGGATCCCGTGACACTGAAGGCCAACTGGCATGGCAATCCCCAACACAGCAACTTCTGGATACTCTTTGCCATCTTTTTTCCGGCAGTGACCGGCTTCACCCAGGGGGTAAGCATGTCAGGCGACCTGCAGGATCCTGGTAAAAGCCTGCCCCTTGGGACCTTCCTTGCCGTGGGTATCTCTTTTCTCGTCTATCTCGCTGTAGCCCTGGTCTTTAGCGGTGCCCTGCCCGGTGACACCCTGGCCCGCGATTACCATGCCATGAAACGGGTTGCCACCTGGAGTTTTCTCATTGATGCCGGGGTCATTGTCGCCACCCTCTCCTCAGCCCTGGCCTCCTTTCTCGGTGCCCCGCGTATCCTGCAGTCCCTGGCCAGCGATCATATTTTCCCTCTCCTCAACCCTTTTGCCAAGGGGGCCGGTGCCAACAACAATCCGCGCCGAGGGGTACTGTTCTCTTTTACCATCGCCGGGTTCACCATCGGTCTGGGACAACTGGATCTCATTGCCGGAATAGTCTCCATGTTCTTTCTCATCTCCTACGGTCTGCTCAACTATGCCACCTACTTTGAGGCACGCGCGGCAAGTCCCTCGTTCAGGCCGCGTTTCAAATGGTATGACCAGAGAATCAGCCTTGCCGGATTTCTCGCCTGCCTGACAGTTATGATGGCAATTGATCTCAAGATCAGCATCCTTGCCATTGCCATCCTCTTAGCCATCTACCAGTATTTGCAGAAGACATCGGGCCCTGCACGCTGGGCAGACGGACAGCGCTCCTACCAGCTGCAGCAGGCCCGTAAAAACATCCTGGCGGCTGCAGAAGAAAAAGAGCATCCCCGGGATTGGCGGCCCTACCTGCTGGTACTTTCCGACAATACGGAGCGCAGATGTCAGCTGATCAACTTTGCCACCTGGATAGAGGGGGAGAGCGGACTTACCGCAGTGGTACGCTTTCTTCCCGAGACCGGGGTAAGGGGGCGACGCCTCCGGCATCAGGCGCAACAGGAGCTGTTACGGGATATCAACCATTGCAACTCCGACGCCTTTCCCCTGGTGATCAGTGGTTCCAATTCCACCGCCGGACTGCAGACCCTGATTCAGTCCTGGGGTATCGGACCCATGCACGCCAACACCCTGCTCCTCAACTGGCTGGAACAAAGTCCGGGAAGGAGCCAGGAGAGGCGTGAACTTCTCTATGGAAAACAACTGGGGCGCGCTTATCTACAGGGGTGTAACCTGATCATCTGGTCAGGAGATGAAGAGGCCATCGCTGCCCTTGCTGAAAAAGAAGGCACAGAAAAACGGATCGATGTCTGGTGGAACGGAGACAGGAGCAGCCGGTTGATGCTGCTCCTTGCCTACCTCCTGACCCGAAACGAGCAATGGGCAGGAGCAGAAATTCACCTCTTTGCCCTCAACTATGACTCGGACTCGGCAGAAAACGAGGAACACCTTGCCGCGCAACTGGAAGAGACCCGGATCAAGACCGTGGCAGAAATTGTCACGGACAAAGACGGGGAAGCCATAGCTAGACGCTCCTCTGATGGCTCCCTCAGCTTTCTCCCCTTCCGCCTCCGGGGCGATCTGCCGTTGGATCTTTCCGGTGAACCGGTGGAACAGATCCTCTCCCGGTTGAAGCTGGCAGCCCTGGTCCTGGCTGCTGAAGACATCGATCTTGATGCGGAACCGGAAGAAGGCGGCATGGAAGAACTGGTGGCAGCGCTGGACAACTTTGAACACGCCCAAAAAAGGGCTCAGTTGGCGCGGAAGGAGGCGGACAAGGCCGTGGCAGAAGCCCAGGAAAAGCTCGACGCCATCGAACTTTCCGGCCAAAATTTCCCAGACGACCTCCTCCCCCGAATCGAGGCAGCAAGGGAGGCGAGAGAGGCTGCAGACCAGGCCCTGCGCCGCGCGTCAAAGGAAGAGGCAAAATCTACCGTGGCTTCAAAGGAAGTGGAAGAGCTGGGAGGCAAGACAAAGCGATAAATGAAGTAGATTTCTGATTACGTACGCAAAACCCAGCCAAACAACTAGATTAGGTTAGGAGCCCGCCCCTGCGGGCGTTTATACCCTTCATTTTGGTGATACTGAAGATAGCACCATTGGCGAAATTGATCGCCCGCAGGGGCGGGCTCCTACAAATTGTACAGTTTCAATTTGTTATTCGACAAGCTGTTTTTCTTGGCTGAGTTTCATACGCAATCAGTTAATATCTTATAATTGTGAACAAAAATAACGGGTGATTTGAAAAGCCCCCTTCTCTGGTTCAGAGTGAAAGCACAGGAAGAGAGAAGTAAGGGAAAGGCTGGCCAGTAAGGTCAAAACAAAAAAAAACCCCGGCGCATTACAAGTTGCACCGGGGCCAGGAAAAAAGAAAAAAGAGGGGTGGTGCCCCACTCACACAAGCAATACCACAAAAAGATAAATATACAAAGAAATATCGTGACAAAAGAGGATATTAAAGATGGCGCTGATCAAAAAAATCAGCGCAGAGCTGACAAGCTGCTGTAACAGATCAGGACCTGCAACAGGTAATAGCTCCTGTCTTTTCTTTTAAATTGAGAACTTACGATTATTTTTTGTCTGCATCCTGCACAGAGGAGGTGTCTTTTTCTCTTCCTTCCTGTTCCTGCTGCTGTTCAGAGGGGGATTTTCCGTATATGGTAAAGACGCCGTCTTCACCGGAGAAGAGACCGGGACCCGATTTCAGGTCAGCCTCGTCGATATAGGTGTACTCTTCCCCTGCACAGCCGCTCAGAAAAGTGCTGAGAAGTAAGGCGGTGAGCAGGGGAAGAGGTTTCATACGGCGGCCTGCGGGTTAGAATTTAAGCCGGGCACCAGCCATGGCACTATTGACATCGTCAAAGTCTGTGTTGTCACGGTCCAGCTGGTACAGGCGGTAGGCGATATAAAATTCAGTGCCCCAGTCTTTGATATTCTGGACAAAGCCTACGCCAAAGGTTTCACCGTCATCGTTGTTCGCGACAAAATCGTTGTACTGGCCATAGTCGATGACAAAGGCACTGATGCCGGGTGAAAAGAGGGAGGCCTTGTAGCCAATCTTGCCGTACCAGAACTTGCCGTTGTCACGGTTGTCGTCCATCCTTGTTTCCTCTCCACCGGCCAGGGTGAAGTTCAGTCCCATATCCAGCAGCACGGAAAGTGAGCCGTCCCAGGTGTAATCGACCGAGTCTTTCAAATCTTCCGGATCCGACCAGGCGATTGCACCCGCCACCGTCACTCCCTCGAATTTACGGGCGTATCTCAGGCCAGCGTCAAAGGCCCCGCCCTCAACAGCAGAACCTCCAAGTGTAAATCCGGCAAAGGAGGGGGTGTCATAGCGAAGCCGGTCTTTTCTGGAAAGACCGTCCAGATTGTTGAACGACTGCTTTACCTGCAGGTCTGTCAGCTCATTGTTCCTGCTGTCGTACCAGAGCTGGCCGCCGGCAAAGGCATGAACTTTGGAGTAGGTAACGATACTGGTTCCGGACAGATCCATTTCAGCTGTGCCATCGGAAAAGGTGGCGCCGTGTCCGAGGTAAAGTGTGCCGAACGTCTTGCTCTGGAAGTCGACATCGGCCCACCGCAAATTTAGATCGGTTCCGGTATCGGGATCCAGCTGGTTGACATCGGCTGAGGAGTTGGAAACAAGTTCGTATTCGATCCTGCCGCCGATTCTCAGGTCATCTGTAGCCTGGGCCCGGGCTTTGAGTCCCAAGCGGGTGGAGGAGGCTTCGTTGTCGACAAAGTAGACCTTGCTCGAGTCACCGTTGTCGGCCCACAGACCGGCCCGGCTCACCTGGCCGTACACTTTGACATCCACATTTTTGTTTTTCGAGGTCACTATCTTGTCAATCTTGTCAACCCCGCTTTTTTCAAATTCCTCCTTGTCAAGCTTGCCTTCGGTCTTCTGGGAAACGGTTGACAGCTGTTCCCTGAGCTCGGCTATCTCACTGGCCTGCCGGTCAAGCTGCTGCTGCTGCTGTTCCACAAGATGCTTCAGCTCCATCATGAGACCTTCTGCACCTGGCCCTGCCGCAGCCATTCCGGCTGCGCCAAGGACGAGGGAAGAACCCACCAAGGCCGTAGTAACCTGTCGTCTGATCTTCATCATCTGCCTCCTTGTAAAGAGATTCTCAGCACACTTCTTTATCAGGTTATCATTGACCTAGCTGAATTGTGAAGCAAATATTGATTGGTAAGGAAGAATTAATTTTTGATATCAGCCCTGCCTTCAGGAGACAATCTGATAACTGTATGAAAAATTTCAACCTACCAGTTTTTTTTACTCTTCTCCTTTCCCTTTCCCTTTCCTTTATTTTTGTTTCCTTTTTTACCCTTAGCTGACTCATCGTAATCAATATAATCTTGATGAGAATTGCCGTGTCGGGAATGAGTGCGATTATATCCTTCGTGTAGATCATGACCACGTTTGAGAGCGTGAAATTCTTGTGAACCTGGTTTAATCCCCAAACTCTTCGCAAGTGCGCCCCACCCTTTCTTTTTGCCGGAGCTGTATTTGTCCATCACATAATCTGTCGGCCTTCCCGACATTTCTCCCAGACGCAGTATCATGTATGCATCCGAGGGGTGATCAACATTGCTGAGTACAGTTTTGACTTGAAGGTCGCCTATTTTGAAACGAGTGGCTAAATTTTTCCTGAATCCAGATGGATCTGCTTGAGCCTGTGTATTGAAATTCCTTACCCAGTCATAATCACCGGCCACTGCTGTTGTCTGTATAGCGACTAGAAGTGCCATGAATATAAGCAGCAAGATGTTAAACCGTTTCATTGTACCCTCCTTTTAATGTTAACGAATCTCATAGCTTTCAATATAGTTAATTGGTTCTAACAATGCAAAGTCAGCACATGCCTTCAGGGGGAATACTTGGGGAGGAATAACATATAGAGCATGAAAACGGGCTATGGCGTATTTTATGACAACAACAGTAAAAGGTTCTAGGGGCGAATGGATGGCTATCGATTAGATCGAGGTTGCCACATCCAAGATAGATAGAAATACTTTACTGCCAGGTCGGAGCATATCAGGAACCATCGTAATTTACAGTTTCTCTTAAATGGTTAATCTTGCCACTGGCATCCTCTCAATTCTTTTCACAATTCCTGTTAAAATATTTTATTTGTGATTTAATGAACATGAAGCATTGATGGAGAGGCAGTAAGAGAACATCTTAATTGCAGGTTTCTCGTTTCCACTTTTTACCTTTCATTTTGAAATAACTAGAAACCAGGAAGTGTCAGGTAATATGTGAGAAGTAATTTCCATGCTGGCTGCTTTCATATCAGAATATATGGAAAATATGGCTAGATATAGGGTAATATCATAGAAATTTTTCATGTATTAACACTGATAGGTGACTAAGAGGAATATCCAAGATGACAATCAGTGACCTCGTCATAGATAACCGTAGCTATCGTCGGTTCTTTCAAGATGTGGCAGTGGAAAGAAGGGCATTGGAGAAACTGGTAGATCTTGCGCGCTTGTCGGCATCTGGTCAAAACCTGCAACCGCTTAAATACTTTTTATCATCTGATTCAGATGTAAACGCGATAATTTTCCGTCACCTCACCTGGGCTGGATACCTTCAGGGCTGGACCGGCCCTGAAGAAGGCGAAAGGCCATCGGCATATGTGCTTATCATAGGAGACAAATCGATAAGCGCGTCGTTCGGTATCGATTCTGGAATTGCGGCACAGAGCATTAGGCTTGGTGCGACTGAGATGGGCTTGGGTAGTTGCGTTGTCGGCTCTATAAAACGTAAAAAACTTGCAGAATCTCTAGGATTATCCGACCGGTTCGAGATACTCCTCGCAATCCCTATCGGTAAGCCAAAAGAGAAAGTAGTGCTAGAGACCGTGAGAGAGAATGGCGACATCAAATATTGGCGAGATAATGCAGGTGTTCACCATGTCCCGAAACGAACGCTCAACGAAGTTATTGTTATTTGAGGGCGATGCCTGACAAGTCACTCGTTGGGATGCTTTGCCGTGCGGTGGCTCACGCCCCACAGCTCTAACATTAATATTGCCACATCCACGATCTGATTATATCAA
Source organism: uncultured Desulfocapsa sp. (assembly GCA_964409855.1). Taxonomy (GTDB): domain Bacteria; phylum Desulfobacterota; class Desulfobulbia; order Desulfobulbales; family Desulfocapsaceae; genus Desulfocapsa. The sequence goes on along the minus strand of CAYPEU010000029.1, from coordinate 2,521 downwards.
CCTGACCTCAGGTTAATCCTGCTACTGTTCATCCTCGATTTCGGGAGTCAGTAAATCTTCGATCTCTTAATCCATGAAGGAATCCGAAATAATAGACAATCTCCGTCAGGAGATGAAGCGCTTGCGGAAGGTAATTTCAGAAACCCCGCCGAATCTGGAAACTTTACTGGGAACACGGGGTCTGGCAATTCACAAATCTGAACCATTGCAAGACCTACTTATCCCTGAACCTGCCCATCTCAGCGATTTTTATAAAAAACTTCTCCATTACTCATTTAGAATTTTTTTACGCGATGTCATCCAGCACCAGGAGAAATTCTCTGTCAAAGACGTAGCAAAATACGCTTCACCGGAAGTGACAGAAGAGTATGTCAGATACATGGTGGAAACCGGCCTGGTTGAACCACTCGATAAAGAAATTTTCCGTCTTATCCGAAGACCGATTCCTAGTTTTGGTGTCACCCTTGAATGGCTTTTAGCGGAAATCTTTAAAAGAGATTTCGGGGTTGAGGCGATCTGGGGGGTGAAATTCAGAAGGCCTGGATTCGGTGGCGATTATGACCTGCTGGCTAAGATAAACTCGTCCCTGCTATGTATGGAGATAAAATCAAGCCCGCCCAAACAGGTGTATGCTAGAGAGGTTGCCGCTTACCTTGATAGAGTGTCTGATCTGAATCCAAAAATTTCAATCTTTTTCATGGACACCAAATTGCGGATGAAAGATAAAATGGTGCCTATGTTTGAGGATGAACTTCTTCTTAGATATCCCAATCCTCCAAAGGTAAGAAGGATGGAAAAGGAGCTGTTCTCCATAGAAAATAAAATTTTTATCATGAATGCGGCCGGAAGTATCCGCGGCAATATCGAAAGAATTCTCATAGAATACTTCAAGCCGAGTTTTCAATTTGCTTAAACAAGCTCGGACATCAGACCCTTTTGTGTATGAAAAAGATCTTTTTGCTTATCATTCTTCTCTTTGTGCTTCTGGCTGGCCTCCCTTTGCTGGGGGTTCTGGCAGCAGGGAAAAACCTTATTCAATACTGTGAATTTCCTCCCCTGACTCAGTACGTCTCACATGCACCGTTTTCCTGGTATTTCTTCTCTGGTCTGGTGATAATTGCCATTCTCGTACTTATTTTACTCTTTTTCCAACTGCTTCATAAGCAATCTTCAGTTGGTTTCAAAACAGAAACAAATCCTACTGCGTTCCCATGGTGGGGGAATTTGGGTCTGTTATTAATAGTGGTGAGCTGGGTCGTGGCCTGGAATAGATTCTCCCTGTTTCATATCTTGCAACCCTATACCTTTCTGCCCCTTTGGCTTGGCTATATTCTGTTCATCAACGGCCTCACGTATTTACTCAGCGGTTCGTGCCTTCTTACTGGCCGACCCGCCTATTTTCTCACCCTCTTTCCAGTAAGTAGCTGTTTTTGGTGGTTTTTTGAATATCTGAACAGGTTTGTACAAAATTGGTATTATATGGGGATTGATGATTTTAATGTCATTGAATATGTTTTCCACGCATCCCTTTGTTTTTCGACCGTGTTACCGGCTGTGCTCAGCACAGAACAATTCTTATCTACATACCCCAGACTTACTGAGCCGCTAAAAGTTTCTTTTGTTATACATTGCCGTAGAACCAGATTTATCGAGATTGGTGTTTTGCTGGCAAGCTCTATAGGACTTATAGGAATAAGCATCTGGCCTGATTATCTTTTCCCGCTTCTTTGGCTTTCTCCTCTCTTAATTATTGTCACAATTCAAAAAATGATGGGGCAACCCACTGTTTTTGATAGTATTCGCCAGGGAGACTGGCGTCCTGTTTGGCTGCCTGCCTTAGCCGCTCTTTTTTGCGGATTTTTCTGGGAATTATGGAATGTGAAAAGTTATGCGCACTGGGTTTATTCAATTCCCTTCGTCCAGAAGGGCCATATATTTGAGATGCCGATTCTAGGGTATCTGGGCTATCTTCCTTTTGGGCTAGAATGTAAAGCGGTTGCCTCGTTAGTTGAAGAAGTCCTGCAGAGAGATGCAAGTCAACAAGATTCTTCACAGGGTTAATAGAGTAATCATTTGTGTTGGTTGACTTTCATACCAGTTAGTAAAAAAAATTTATATGGAGGTTGATTATTGGCCAAAATCATTAAGCTCGATCCAACTAGAAAAAAACCGAAAAGAGTAAGCCCTGAAAGGTCGTCAGGTTGTGATCACAAACACGTTATTGCTTATACGGTTTTTCGAACTGTGCGTTGTTCCACCTGCGGGACTCTGCTTGATCCGTTTGATGTACTCGTGGATATGCTTAAGGGGTATGTACCATCCGGTGCTCACGATCTTGAGGAAAAACGGTTGGACAAAGAGGTGGAAAGACGAAAGGGAAAGAAGCGCAATGAGGATAAGCCTGCTTCGGAATAGAATATCGTCTATTGATTGGCCAATTCCATTCCAGCTTTCAACAATCAAGGGAATGGGGTCAGGTCTACTGTTGGCTTCTGTCTCTTTCAGTGGGTACGCTGCCAGA
>CAYPEU010000028.1:0-29376 GCA_964409855.1 uncultured Desulfocapsa sp. | reverse complement strand
ATAGCATGTAGCAAACTAACCCTCTCCATCTCACAGCATGTTCTTTCTGAGATGTGTTAGCAACAAATAGTTTTGTCCGGTTTTATAGCAAATAAACTGTCCGGTTCACCTCTGCCTTTAATAAACAGCTAGATGGTAGCTGTCAGGGAGCCGTTGTGAGAATGGGCCCCTCATGCATGCTCTTCGGAGCAGCGGGTTTCAACCTGTTTGTTTATTGGCGTTAACATCTGCCCCTGGCCTTGCAAATGAAGGTGGAAAGCAATACAATTTTAAAATATCTTTTGAGTTCTATGATCTGAAGCAGCTGTCAGAGTATGTGGGAGCAATGCACTGCCGGTCTTTAGCCGCAGAGCGGCTGGATCACCGTCGTTAATCCGTCAGCAACCATGTATCGACGAATCCTCCATGGATATTCTTTTTATACTCTTACAACTAGGCGGAGGCTTAGTTCTGTTTCTGCTCAGCATCGGCATGCTGAGCAACACCTTAAAAAAAGTCGCCAGTGTCCGCCTCAAATCCATCCTTCAGAAAGCCACCGGAAACCCAGTAAAAGGCGCTCTCACAGGTGCTGCTGTTACTTTCACGGTACAGAGCTCCAGCGTAACAGTTCTGCTGCTCCTCGGCCTGGTCAATGCCGGTATCTTGAATTTACGGCAGGCAATCTATATTATTCTCGGTTCTGAAATCGGCACAACCATTACCGCACAAATAATAGCCTTTCAGGTAAAAATGGTCTTCTACCCGCTCATGATGGCTGGTTTTGCCATGAGTGTTCTGAGCTCAAAAGAGAAGGTCAAAAATAGTGGTGAAATACTCCTCTACATGGGCATGATCTTTCTTGCAATGAAGATTATGTCCGACGGTTCCGCACCATTAAGAGAGTATCCACTGGTCCTTGCAATGCTGGCTGATTTTGGCGTGTACCCGTTGCTGGGAATTCTGATCGGTGCGATATTGACCGCCATCACCAGCAGCAGTTCGGCCACAACAAGCTTGGTCATTGCCATGAGCATGGAGGGTATAATACCACTGAATTCCGGGATTGCTTTTATCCTCGGGGCCAATATCGGCACCTGCGTGCTTGAACTGATAGCAACCATCGGTACGAATACAGCCACACGGCGCACAGGTATGGCCCAGGTGATCATAAATGTATTCGGAGTTCTACTCTTTTACCCCTTTCTGGAACAGTTTGCCGAACTGATTACTCTTACCGCGTCTGACACACCACGGCTTATCGCCAACGCTCACACCGTGTTCAATATTACTGTCAGCCTTATTCTGATGCCTTTTGTCAACGTATTGATGTCTGTTCTGAGTATGCTGGTCCCTGGCAAAGAAGAGCCTCCAGAATTTTCACACGGCCTTCTTGAAGAAAAATTTCTCAATGTACCTTCTCTTGCTCTGTACGAAGCGGAACAGGAAGTTATCAGGATGTCTGCTATTGTTGCTGAAGTCCTTAAGCAGGCCCAGAGAGCATTTTTTAAGAAAGATAAGGATGCCCTCAAACTTGTTCACGAACACGAAAAAAATGTAGATACCATCCACAATAAGGTTGGCAGCTACTTAAATAAAATCAGCATTGTTGTGCTTACTGAAAATGACAGGGCAAAAAAGAGAGCTTTGGCCCATGCCGTAACTGACCTGGAAAGAATCGCTGACCTAGCTGAAATCATCGCCGGTTATGGCAGCCAGGAAAAGGTGTTTTTTTCAGATACAGCAAAAAGGGATCTGGCAGTTTTTTTTGACAATGCTGTTCAGGTGTATGCAACCGCAGCCAGCTCGCTGAAGTCGAAAGGAAAAATCGTTGCTGTTGATATCCATAAGAGAAAACATCTGGTGGATGAATTGAAATCAGAGTACTGGAGCAAGTACCTATTTGAGGTGGAATCGGATCGGCACCGACCTGTCGCTGATCTGTTTTATCCTGCTGTACTGAAGGATATCAGGAGGATAAGTGACCATGCCAATAACATTACTGAACATGTTCTGAAGATGAAGTGATTTTCATCCATGAAACAAGAATGCGTTATGCGCCGTTGTTCTTGAACGGGGTGCAATGGAACGTATATTGTACTCATGCTGTGGTGGTGTTGACGAGGTGGTTTTCGTTGACATTTATTCTTCTCGAATGGGGAGGGTGTATCATGGCCAAGAAGAAAGAAAACGTAGATCTGGTGAAAAAGCAAGACGCGCAGCCTGTCACGTATGCTGAGCAAATGGAGAGCTATTTCGACAGATTTTTCCGCCATCCCATATCTCTCGGTTGCTTGGCCGGAAAAGCAATTACTTTATTGTCTCTAAAAATTTCTGTAACCTGAGTGTGCGTCTTGGTTACCATTTCGCAATGGTTGAGGCGTATCTCAGCGAGCTACGCACTGACTGCAAGAGTTGAAAAGAGGTCTAAAGAATTTCTTGTGGAACGTCTTAAGATTTTAGAGTATCTCATTCTCCATGCTCGGCAGATTGATATGGTCATGGGAGACCACCACTCTATTCGTCAATATAAAGAAAAAATTTTGACAGAGATAACTACTGATATGTCTGTAAGTGTCAGGTTTGATCTCGCCTAATTACTGAAACTGTCAGATCGGGTTTAAGCTACTACACATAAGCCCGCAGGAGAGGTGATAAACAACATCATATTGCTGGCAGTCTCGTTTCTGCCCCCCTCTTTTGCCCTTGGCTGCTCATTCGATACGGACTGTGCTCTGGCAACCAAGGATCCCCCATCCCGGTCCCCCCCCACCGGTACCCCTAGAAAAAGGTATTTCTTGAGTCTTTTGATGGTTGCTGGAGGAAGTCTGAGTGTAAAGTTATGATACATCGAACAAGAAACGGCTTACAGGGAGGGGTGCAGAACGTTCGCGCTCGGTCAAAGTGCAGATCGCGACGTTGTTTTCTTTGAAAAATAAGGTAGGGGTACTGAACATCCCATCTTCAACTTTAAAGGTCGGAAGTTTTAGAGCTGAAGAGAACAACGCGACTCTTGCCGACAGGTAGGAGGTTCACAACAAAAGGACTTGGCAATTACCGGAAACTGCCTATGCCTGGTGAAAACTGTAACGATTTTATCAAGACAGTCAATAACGCATTTTACTGCACGCCTTGCACCCAATCCGCACCCAAGACGCAAAAAGCACCTACGGCAAAAACCGTAAGTGCTTGCAATGAATGGTCGGGGCGGTAGGATTCGAACCTACGACCTCCTGCTCCCAAGGCAGGCGCGCTAACCAGGCTGCGCTACGCCCCGACTCTTAAAAAAGGAAAAAAGCCCGATCCGTAAAAGATCGGGCTTGGTATTTTTGGCTCCTCGAGCAAGACTCGAACTTGCGACAAGGTGGTTAACAGCCACCTGCTCTACCAACTGAGCTATCGAGGATCAAAGCTCTTCTTCTGAATCAACAACCAGTTATATAAGTCAGAAGAACTGCAACAGGCCTTTACAACAACCTGTAGGCGGCGAATATAAACGACTGCGACTAGGCTGTCAATATTTTTTTCCTCTCCTGTAAGCGAGAAAAATATCTTGTAGCCCTCTCTACTGAAGAGTTTAAGACAACGGCCACTTCCTGGCAAATGCGCCCTGCAAAACCATATACACTCGGCAGAGGAGATAAAAACAGAATGCAGTACCTGCCAGGAAGGCCAGCTGAGTCCAGTTCAAGGCCACAATCTTAAAAAGATCACGGAGAGGGGTATACATGAGAACGAACTGGAGAAGAATGGATAGGCCAGCCGCCGCCCATACCCATTTATTGGAGAAGAGGGGCACTTGGTAATCCCTGCGAATCACAAAAACCAACACCACTTCGTAGAGAACGACAAAGTTAAAAACCATGGTCTGCCCCAGCCGCACCTTCTCGGAATCACTGTCCATTCCTCCATGGGTCCAGAAGAGAAGTAATGCGAGTCCAGTCCCAATACTCCCTAGCACACCGATCAAAAGGAGTTTATCTCGGGGAAGGATACTTTCCTTTCCCGCTTTCGGCTGCCGTGTCATGATGTCGGTACCGTAAGGATCCACGCTGAAGGCCAGGGCTGGAGCTCCGTCGGTGATCATGTTGATCCACAGGAGAAGGATGGCAGTGAGAGGCAGATTCATCCCTGCCATAACTGCCAGGGAAATAATCAGCACCTCACCGAAATTACCGGAGAGGAGCAGCATGATTGACTTTTGAATATTGTCATAAATCCCGCGTCCTTCCCGTATGGCATTCACAATATGACTGAAACTGTCATCCAGGAGGACAAAGTCGGATGCCTCTTTTGCCACCTCTGTGCCGCTGCCCACGGCTATCCCGATATTGGCCTTTTTCAGGGCAGGGGCATCATTAACCCCATCCCCGGTCATGGCAACGATATGTCCCATTTTCTGCAGGGCTACAATGATACGCTGCTTATGCTCAGGAATCACCCTGGCAAAGATATTGGTTCCATCGGTTAGGGCAGTGATAAGGGCTGCCTCGTCCATATCATCAAATTCCTGGCCCGAACAGACGTCCCCCTCTATCCCAATCTCTTTGCCGATAGCCCTGGCTGTGGCCTGGTAATCACCGGTCATCATAATCACTCGTATCCCTGCCTCATCAGTGGTTTTGATAGCCTGCAGTACATCCTTTCTGGGAGGATCGATCATGGCCTGGAATCCAAGGAAGACCAGCCCCTCTTCATCAAACTGTTCGTTCTCCACCAGTCCTTTCCAGGCAAAGGCCAGGACCCGCATTGCCTGCTCTGCATAGTGATCATTACGGGCCTCTATCTCGGCTCGTGCAGTCTGGTCAAGGGGGAATATCTCCCCATCCCTGTAATAGCTGTCGCATCGTTCCAGGAGATGGCCAGGCGCCCCCTTGCTGAAAATTGCCCGCCTCTCTTTCGGATCACGGACCAGGACGCTCATCATCTTCCGTTCGGAATCAAAGGGAATCTCATCAACACGCTCTCTTTCCCCGCTCAGGCCAAGCTTGCCTGCACTGGTCAACAAGGCCCCTTCTGTTGGATCACCGATCAGCTCCCAGGTGCTGCCTTTCTGCTGCAGGTTGGCATTGTTACACAGGATCCCGGCTTGAAATAATAGGTCCACCGGTTCTCCTATTACCTCACCCACCGGTTCATAACCGGTTCCCTGCAACTCCACTTCCCCTTCCATGGTCCAGCCATAGCGGACGGTCATCTGATTTTCAGTGAGTGTCCCGGTCTTATCCGTACAGATCACATCACAGCTGCCCAGAGTCTCCACAGAAGAGAGCCTGCGTACCAGCGCCTTCTTTTTCAACAGACGTTGGACCCCGATACTGAGGGCAATGGTGACCACGGCAGGCAAGGCGGTGGGGACTGCTGCCACAGCCAGGCTGATGGCAATGAAAAGAAAAGAAACAAAGGCGTTGGCACTGAAACTCCCGTTGAAAAAGGACTGCAGGTTCAGCAGGCAGAACACAGCAAAACAGATGCCCAGGATAACCAGTCCCAGTTTTTTTGCCAAACCGCTGCAGCCGCCGCTGCAAGGGAGTCATTTCCTCACCAGCACTGGTGATAAGAGTGGTTATTCGACCAATCTCCGTATCCATCCCAGTACCAACAACCACTGCCCGTCCATTGCCGGCTACCACCGAAGTGGAAGCAAAGAGCATATTCTGCTGATCCGCGATCTGCACCCTGTCCTGAATGACTTGATTGTTTTTTTCTGCAGGAACACTTTCCCCGGTCAGGGCCGATTCCTCCACCTTGAAGCGTACCGAGTCCAGCAGGCGCGCGTCTGCAGGGACCTTATCTCCTGCTTCCAGGACAAGGATATCACCGGGAACCAGCTCTGCAGCATCGATAATCGCCCTCTTCCCAGCACGGAGCACAATGGCATGGAGGGCGGTAATCTTTTTCAGTGCCTCAAGGGAACGATGGGCATTCAGTTCCTGAAAAAAACCGATCAAGGCATTGGCCAGGAGGATGACAAGGATGAGAATGGAGTCTACGTATTCGCCAATGATGAGGGAAAAAGCAACGGCAAAGAGCAGGATATAGATGATGAAACTTTTGAACTGCTCAAAAAAGAGCAATAAAGGATTGATGGCCTGACTGGTCTCCAGAACATTCTGCCCATGTTCCAGGAGACGTTTTCGTACCTCTTCGCTGGTCAGGCCATCGTAACGAGAGTCCAGACGTGCAAGAATCTCTTCTCCTGTCAGCTGTGAAAACTGCACAGGGTCAACACCAACTTGGGTCGGCAACTCAACCACTTAGGCGTTCTCGTTTACTCGTAATATCTTCATCTCTGATCATTTCACAGGAGGAAAATCTTTCATGATCACAGCCACCGCCTCATTGATCCCTTTGGTGATCTTTTCCGGGTTTTTGTTGCCATAGATGCGATCCTTGCCGGTTCCCCGCCAGATGAGTTTATGCTCCACCGGATCCAGGATATCGATAATCAGGGTGCCTACTTCGTATTCGTAGGCTGTGGTTGTCCGGGTGGAACCGCCCCAAAAGGGATCACGATAGAGAGTGCCGTATCCGTATGGGCTGTAAAAATGATCGATGGTATCCACCTGCAGTTTTTTGTCTATGGCTCCAAGCCAGCTCACAATGAAATCAGCTGAAGCTACATCAGTCTTCACATATCCCCTGGCAGCAAGGGTCTGCTCCACAGCCTTGCGGACCCGGTCGACAACCAGATCGTTGTTGATTCTGGCATCGGTGCCATGGGCCTTGGTGTTATCAAGCCAGGCATAGTTCTTCAGTACTGAGAAGTCATAGGCCGGATTATAGTCTGTCTGTACGCTGAGGGTGGAACAGCTGGAGTTGAAGAACAATAGAGCAGTAACGAGTCCTAAAAGAATAGGGCGGTTCATGGTAAACTCCTCTTGCTAAAATTGACTTTGGTATAGAGAATGGTAACTTTTACAAAGAAGCGTGTCAAGATCCTTCATTTTCGATTATTTCTTCTTCGTAACGGTGCAGCCATGAAAACACTTCCTCTCTTTGCCGTACTCCTTCTCCTCACATCCTGCCAGACAGAAAAACCAGGGTCCCTGAGACTGAACCACGATATTACTGCAAGCTTTGAAGCCTGTACCATTCTTCCAGGATACGACTACTACTATAGCGGCCCCGAGGCACAACCCGATGTCATCCTGGCAGTCAAAAAAGAATATACCTTTGAAAAGGGACTGTGGAAGGCTATTGCCCTTGACCAGAAACAACTCTGCGACTGGATGCGGGTCATCGATCCCGATATTCGGGGGGGACGTAGCCAGTACGACGGCTACGCCATTTACTCTGGCGAGGGAAAAGAAGTTGGTCTCTGGTACTCAAGGAACTGGGCCGACTGGACCACGATTAAAGAAGAGGACGGCAAGCTAATTATTTTCACACCGCGGGATCGCCGGAGAAAATTGAGTCCATTCGGGGGAGACAGAGATTTTTAATTTCTCGAGAACATGGGTGTAAAAAAATCCTGACAGGGGAGAGTTCTCCGGTCAGGATTTTTGTGGTGTCAACTGCTCTTGTAACCAGCCATGCTGTGAGAGCTTACTGCTGGGGCTGATTGCCAAACATCCCCTTCAGCATTTCCATGGCCTGCTGCATCTGCTCCTGCTCTTCCGGGGTCAACTGCTGCTGTTCCTGGCCCTGCATCATTGGCATTGCGCCCTGCTTCTTGGCGCTTTCCGGATCTTTCAGCATGGCAATGGTCTGTCTGGCCATCTCGCGGGCCATGGCATCGGACTGTGGGTCAAACTGTGGCTCAATCCCCTGGGGAAGATGAAAAAACTTGTCCGCCACCTCTCCTTTATCCACTGAGGTGGCCTCAATTTTCATGCTCATTCCCATCATATTGGACTCGACGCGAAGAGGAACACCGGTGCCGTGGATGCTATAGGCCACAGTGCCCATTATTTCAGCCCGGTCACAGCTGTACCCCAGGATCTTTTCCACATTCTGCTGAACCTTCCCGCCAAAGCCTTCAGCCACGGATGTCCCCATCTTTTCAGCATTTTCCCTGACCCGTTGCTGTTCGGCCTTGGAAAGCTTGTTGTACTCCTCAATCATATATTTTTCAGGATTCACACTCTTGGAGCCTGTTCCCTCGCTCAGATCAAAATGGTACACCCAGTCCGGGGTATTGATGTCCACAGTTTCACTCACCATGGTCATTCCCATCATGGATGTTTTTGTGGTGTGATAGGTGGCAAGCTCATTGCCGTAGTCACGGATGTAGGTCACCTCACTTCCGTTTTCCATACCGCTGATCGTGTAATGGATGGTTGCACTTTTAAACGGCAGCTTCACCTCCCAGGGACTTTTCTCGCCGGCAAGTGATACCAACGGCAACAGCAGTACCAGCACCACGGCCAGCAGAGATTTCCTACCCATCTTGACTTCCTCCTTCATGCCTTCTTCTCTTATAAGCTGTTCATTAGGGTGCTTTGAAAAATTGTTTTCAAGACAGCCTTTAGCAACCAGTAATCAATCTGTGTCAGTCTAGCAATTAGCGAAAATTTCTGCAATTCTTTCCTAATCCCACCTCTTCACCGCTCATTGCTTGCGGTGAATGGCAAAGGGACTCCAGGTCTGACAGACCGGCATCACCTCCACCCTGTTAATATTGACATGGAGCGGACGATCTGCAACCCAGTAGACAATTTCGGCAATGTCCTTGGGGGTGAGCGGATCGGTTCCCTCATAGACTCCATCGGCCTTTTCCTGATCCCCGTGAAAGCGGACATATGAAAACTCAGATTCAGCCAGCCCCGGCTCTATATTGGAGACCCGTACTCCGGTTCCGTGCAGGTCTGTGCGCAGATTATTGGAAAACTGCTCTACAAAGGCCTTGGTGGCTCCGTAAGCATTGCCGCCCGGATAGGGCCAGGATCCGGCAACCGACCCCATATTGATGATATGTCCCTTGCCACTGGCAACCATGGCAGGCAGCAGGGCCCTGGTCATATACATCAAGCCCTTGATATTGGTATCAACCATGGTCTCCCAGTCTTCCAGGTCAGCTTCCTGGGCCGGTTTCAAACCCAGGGCTAGGCCCGCATTATTGACCAGCAGATCAATGACCGCATGGGACTCAGGCAGATCATCTACCATTTCCTGCACCTGCATCCTGTCCCGAACATCACAGACAGCAGTGTGAACCGCAACATTGGTGAGCTTCTTCTTCAACTCCTGCAACCGCTCTGCCCGCCGGCCGCACAGGACCAGGTTCCACCCCTTTTCTGCGAAAAGTTCTGCACATGCCCTGCCAAAACCCGAGGTTGCTCCGGTGATAAATGCTGTTTTCATCTGCTTCCTGCCTCCCTGTTTAAAAGTTCTGCCGCCCCTTTCATTTCTTCATCGCTCAGATAAAAATGAGGGGCAATTCGTATATATTCTGATCGGGCCGTCAGCACCAGGCCCTGCCTGCCGACCCTTTCCACCAACTCCTCATTGTTGCCTGGCGACAGCAGGGTGAGAATCCCGGATCGATGCTCCTGTGGATAGTGCAGCACCCGGAACAGCTCCTGATCCAGGTGGTGGAGAAAAATATCCTGCAGGCGAAAGACTTCGTCGCGAACAGCCTCCATGGGGTAGCGAAGAAATATGGATTCCAGTACACCATTCATTGCCGCCACATGCTCCCAGGCCAGGGTGGAGTATTCAAACTTGCGGCCATCAACATGGGGATTCCATTGATGATCAAGATAATCCAGCCCCTGCTGCATGCAGTAGGGGCCAACCATGGTCAGTGCAACTTTTTCCCTGAAGGCCGGGCTGGTGTAGAGGATGCCACAGCCAAAGGGCCCCATGAGCCATTTCCATCCCGATGCCGCCACAGCAGCCACATGATACTCTTCGGGATAGAGAGGCAGGCAGCCCAGACTCTGGGCTCCATCGATGATCAGATCGATATTTTGCTCTCTGCAGAACGTACCCAGTGCCCTGAGATCTGCTGCATAACCATTGGTAAACTGAACGTGGCTCAGGGCAATCACCCGCGTCCGGGGAGTGACCCTGCTCTCCAGCTCTTCCATGGACCAACCACGCGGTGCAGCAATATCGTCAAGGGTGCCCAGGGGATCGCTGTCACCCAGAAGCACCAGTTTTACCCCCCTTTTCTTCTGCAGGCGCCACGGGTAATGATTGCTTGGAAATTCATGCACATAACTGATGATTTCATCACCATCGGTAAAGGGATAGCCGTTGGCAAGGAGGCACATGGCCTCTGCCGTGTTATGGGTAAAGGTGATATTTTCCGGCCCGGTCTTCAACAACTTCCCGCCGTTGTGATGAAACTGCGGGAGCAGGGCAAAAAAGGGCGGTAACCCACTGATTCCTCCATCTGCCATTGCCTCGAGGAAACGAACTGCTGCCTCTTTTGCCTGACGCTGCAGGGGAGAAATGGCGCAGTGGGCAAGAAACAGCCTCTTCTTCTTTGCCGGAAAGCTGCTTTCACTCTTATCAAACATTATCAACCTCTCCACTTGTCTCTTCTGCACCAGTTACAGGAAAGAAATGATGGTGCAGCACCAGGTCTGCACAGCGATTGTTCAGGTGGGCATAGTCAAAAATCAGCTCCTGTTTTCGTCTGCCCTGTTCATCCACCAGGTGCTGATAGATATCGATAAAGGGGATCTGTAACTGAGAGCAGTAGCTGCGATAATAGTTGTTCAGCTTCACGGTGTAGTCACTGCGTTCCTCCTGGCTGGCGGTAAAGGGGTAGGCAAGCCCTTGCTTCCATTTCCTGGCCTCCGCCCCCTGGTAGTCTCCGGTGGGTACCACGTTAAAGATGTGTATCCTGTAGCCCTGCTCCCTGAGCCTGCTCACATAGGAGGTATAGCGGGCAGCCGTCTTGTCCAGGAGCTGGTCCACAGGTGTACCAAGCTGCTGGTGCTTATATTTGATGTGAATTCGAATATCCACTTCGCCAAAGCAGAATATCAGCTCCTTTTCCCGCAATGGCTCCAGGATCCGTAACAGTTTTTTTTCGTGCCTCTCCAGATTATAGGCTGTCTTGCCGTCCAGCTTATTATAGCCGACCAGGGCCCGGGAGTCGGCAATGTGTGCATGGCCCTCAAAACAACGCCTGGAGTGGCTGTCGCCCACGGCAAATATTTTCCTGTGCATAACGATATGTTAAAAAGAAATGGTTGCAGCAGCGAAGCAGGTGTAACGTTTTTTTACGCCAGCTGATGATGATCAGTAATTCCTTTACAGGGTACTGGCTGGAAGGAAAACAGCTGCCCGGTGCAAAGGCTTGTTCAGCTCTTTTATTCCGTGGTAATCCCTGCCTGCTCCTGCATATAAGGAATCAGTGACTCTCCGGTGGCGGTTTCCAGTGCCTGACGGTTGGTGTAGAGGGTGATCAGGGCCAATGCCAGACGGGACTGGGTACGTACCAGATCCCGCTGCACCTCGTTAAAACGGGCCAGGGATTCCTGTCCCACCCTGTACCCTTCCTGAACCAGATCTCGAGTCTGTTCTACGAGTTTTACTGAGGCCCGCTGGAGCAGGAGTTGGGCCCGGGACTGCTCCAGCCTGGTAACGGCCTGTCGCACTTCACTGGTGACCTTATTTTTCTGCTGCTCCAGGTTTCTGGCCTCCTCTCTCTTCAAGGCCCTGGCCTCGGCAATCCGCGCCTGATCGCCACCTCCTCGAAACAGATTATAGCTCAAATTAACGGAAACAGTAGAGCCAAAATCATCCCCCTCAAAATCCGCACCCTCCACACGTCTGCCATCAACAGAACCATTCAGAGAGATCTGCGGATAGAGGGAGGCCTGGTTGGCCCCGACAGCAGAATCTGCCCGCTGCAGAGTGAACTCCTGACGCAGGAGATCAGGACGATGGGCCTGGGCCTTCTGCAGCAGCTCTTCTATGGAAAGTGCCTCAAACTCGGTCTCTTCCACCATCTCCACCCTGGCAAGCGCCAGCCCCTCGGGTATCTGCCCGCTCTCCCTTCCCATCAGCAGAGCCAGGCCATAGAGGGCCAGTTCAGCATCCCGCTCTGCCAGCAGGATATCGGTGCGCGCATTGTTCATCTGTACCTGGAAATTGAGCACCGCAGACAGCGATCCAGCCCCTGCCTCCATACTGATCCGGGCCTCTTCCAGCTGTTTGGAGTTAAAGGCAAAATCCGCCTCACCAATGGCCTTGTTATAGAGGGCCAACTGGGCCCCGTAATAACTCTGGGAAACGGACAGGAGAAGCAGGCGCTGGGCATCTCTTCTGCCCTGTTCACTCTCCTGCTGTCCATAGTCGGCAATCAGGTTGGAAAATTTACGGGAGAATCCGTCAAAAAGCAGCCAGGAGGCGCCAAGGGAAAGCTGGTAGTTTTCATTGTTGCGGTCAATATCCGCCCCGCCCAGGAGCAGGGACTGGGCAGCGGTGTCATTTTCAGACATCCTGTTTGCAGCAGCCGCACCTCCGGCATCAATGCTCGGCCAATAGAGGGCCCGGGCCTGTTCGATCCGCTGCCTGGCCTGCTCCACCCGTTCAGCAGCAGCAGCCAGTGACGGATTGTCAGCAAGGGCTATGCGCTGGGCAGTCTCCAGGTCCAGAAGCTGCAGATTATCAAGGGTCTCGGCTGCCGCCAGGGGCCGGACAGTCATCACTACTACTAGAAGCAAAATTGTTTTCCCAATCACGTCTACTATCCTCTTGTTAACGGCTCGTTCCAAATTTTCCACTTCTGCTGTTCGACATTCAATATTTATCATTTTCTTTACTCTTCCGCAGTTGCCCGAGGCTCAACCGCCTCCCGCGTGGGCCATTCCCCGGTAACCCCCTTGGCCACCACTCGGCGCAGGTCATTGAGGATCACCAGCAGACTGGGAATAAGGACCAGGGTCAGGCCCGTGGCAAAAATCACCCCTCCAGCCACGGACAAGGCCATGGGAATCAGAAACCTGGCCTGCATATCGGTCTCCATGATCAGCGGGGCCAGCCCTCCGACGGTGCTGATGGAGGTGAGAAAGATGGCGCGAAAGCGCCTGGCACCGCCCTGAACAATCGCCTCGAACAGTGTCATCCCTCCGGCAAGGTTCCCATTCACCCGTTCAATGAGGACAATGGCATCATTGATCACCACCCCGGAAAGGGCCACCATGCCGAAGACCGACATCATGGACAGATTGTATCCCATAAGCAGGTGACCAACAATAGCACCAATGATGCCGAAGGGAATGGTGAAGAGAATGATAAAGGGCTGAATATAGGAACGGAACATTGTGGAAATAATAACAAAAATGCCAACCATGGCAATGGGAAATCCTACTTTTAACGAAGAAAAGGATTCTCGGGTATTTTTCTTGGATCCCTGCATGGAGAGAAAGAGATCCGGGTACTCCTGTTTCAGCTCCCGGAAGGTGGTCTGGGCAAGCTCCTCAAAGATCTCCCCGGCATTGGCCTTGTGACTGTCCACCTCGGCAGTGACCACGATGCGCCGCATGCCGTCAGTACGGGAAATAGTGGAATAGCCGGGGGCAAAGCTGACATCAGCAACCGAGAGCAGCGGCACTTCCCGGCCGTCTGCAGTACGGATGCGCACCTTTTCAAAGTCGGAAATTTGGTTGCGTTCATCGGCCGGATAGCGGACCTTGACCCGGATATCATCGCTGCCACGCTGCAGGCGGAAGGCCTCACGGCCAAAAAATCCGGCACTGATCTGCCGGGCCAGGTCATCCACTGAAAGACCAAGGGTGGTGGCCTCAGGCTTGAGACTGAGCTGCAGTTCGTTCTTGCCCTGACTGTAGTCAGAGCGAATCTGGTATACCCCCTGGAATTCCGCCAGGCTCTCCTGCAGGTTCTCGGAGGCGTTCACCAGATTATCCATGTCCCGACCCTGCATCCACACCTCTATCTCAGCTCCGGCTGGCCCGGCTGCCATCCCCTCAAAGGTGAGACTTTTCACTCCGGGGATTGTGCCCAGCTCTTTTTCCCAGGCAATGAGCAGATCATTGGA
Organism: uncultured Desulfocapsa sp.; assembly: GCA_964409855.1. Taxonomy (GTDB): domain Bacteria; phylum Desulfobacterota; class Desulfobulbia; order Desulfobulbales; family Desulfocapsaceae; genus Desulfocapsa. Next base: position 15,437 of record CAYPEU010000028.1, on the reverse strand, counting down.
GTGGATGCCACGCTCTTCAGAAGGAAGGAGGATGACCTGAATAGAGCCCAGGTGCGGACCAGTGGCCCCCATGGTCCCGGACAGGGCCTGTCCCACCAGAACTAAGCGCTGACGGATCAGTGGCTGTCCGCTCACCGTCTCCGTCCGATCAGCCACCCGGACAAAGGCTGCCTCGACCTCTTTCAAGGCTGCACCGGTGAGTTCTGGAGGCGTGCCTTCCGGAAACTCCACGGTGGAGGTTATCACAAAGCCGTCAAGCTTGGGAAAGACCTGGAATTTGACCAAGCCGCCCTTGACCAGCCCCACACTGAACATGAGTACGGCAATGGCAAGGGCAAGAGAAACATAGCGCCAGTTCAATACCTTGGCTATGAAAGGGACGTACCGTCTCTCGATAAAGTTCTCCAGCCCCCTGCTCACTCCCCTCTGAAATCTCCCCACGAGTTCTAATGGTTTCCACTGTTTCCGGTGCCTATTCAGATCCGGCAGGTGACTGAGATGCGCCGGCAGCAGGAAAAGGGATTCCACCAGGGAAATCAAGAGGCAGGAGATAACCACCATGGGCAGGATGGAGACAAACTTACCCATGGTCCCCCCCACATAGGAAAGCGGGATGAAAGCGACAATGGTGGTGGTGACAGCGGCAAGCACGGGCATGGCCACCTCTGAAACCCCGTTAATGGCTGCCTGCACGGAAGACTCTCCCCGTTTTCTGTGTACATAGATGGCCTCGCCCACCACAATGGCATCATCCACCACGATACCCAGGACCATGATCAGGCCAAAGAGTGAAATCATGTTGATGGTGGCGCCAATGGTCCAGAGGATGAACATGGCCCCGCTGATGGAGATGGGAATACCCAACCCTGCCCAGAATGAGAGACGCAGATCAAGGAAGAGCCAGAGCATGAAAAAGACCAGGCAGAGGCCGATCATCCCATTGCGGGTCAGGAGATTGATCCGGGCCCGCAGGGAATCCGTGGTGTCATAAAAGACCGAGATATTGGCCCCGGGAGGCAGGGAATGCTGCTTTTCCTCCACAAAACGGGTGACAGCATCGGAGATCTTGATGGCATCTTCATCCTCGGTCTTGGAGACCTGGACAAACATGGCCGGTTGATCGTTGATGGAGGCAAAGATGAGGTCCTCGGTAAAGCTGTCCCTGATCTCGGCAATCCGATCCAGGGTGATAATCTCGCCGCCGGGACGGGCCAGGACCACAATTGTTGCCAGCTCCTCCCCCGTATATTTACGGCCCACCGTCCGTATCCTGATCTCCTCGCCCGTGGTCCGTATGGTACCGCCAGCCAGATTAAGACTGGATTTACGCACCACAGAGGCCACCTGATTAAAGGTCAAGCCGTATCGACGCAGGCGCTCCTCCGAGATCTCGATACCGATCTCATACTCCCTGGTGCCGTAGGCCTCCACCTGCGAAATTACCGGAAGCTGCTTCACCTCGTCCTTGATCTGCTCGCCCCACTGCTTAAGCTGTTTCTCACTCAGGTCCCCGGAAAGGGCAAGAAGCATCACCACCTGTTTGCGGACAATCTCACGGATTATGGGTTTTTCCGCATCAAGGGGCAGGGTGGATATGGCATTGACATGGGACCTGACCATGTCCAGGACCTCGGAGGTATCATGCCCCTCCTTTACCTCTATGGTAACCGAGGCCTTATTCTCTGCAGACTTGGTGGTATACTGCTTGATCCCCTCTACAGATTCCAGGGCCTCCTCAATCTTCTGATTGACGCCCTCCTCCACCTCTTCCGGGTCGGCACCGGGATAGAGAACGGTGATGGAGATAATGTCGATGGAGAACTCGGGAAAGCTCTCCCGGATCATGGACTTGGTGGCAAGGAAACCGGCAAAAAAGATGAGGAAGAGCAGGATATTTGCAAAAACCCTATTCCGGGCAAAGGATGCGAGCAGATTATTCATTCCATCTCTCCGCCGGATTGTTTACTGATCTGGACCAGGCTGCTCTCCAGAGGATTGACCAGACGGGTGGTGATTACCATGTCTCCTTCTGCCAGCCCCTCACTGATATAGGCCTTGTTTTCCTGAACCCTGACCACCCGTACCGGAGTTGTCTGCAACCGCCCGTCTTCAATGACATAGACCGAATTTTCAAAACTGACGGCCCAGCGCGGCAGCTCCACGACCTGCTGCAGAGATCGTCCGGGGATCTCCACGCGGCAGAACATTCCGGCAACCAGGGGAAGCGTTTCGCTTCTTTCCCCAAACTGTTTGGAATCTATGCGCAGGACCACCTTCACCGTCCTCGTCTTCTCATCAAAGAGACTGACCCGATCCATGGTCCCAATGGCCTGATTATTCGGGTCTTCTGTCCAGCTCACCCTGCACTGCAATGGCTGCAGCCCGGAAAACCAGGCCTGGCCACCCTCTCCTCCAGGAGCATCATTTTTAAACTGCAGCCACTCAAAGGCATCACGGCTCTCCACCGGCACCTCCAGTTCCAGGACTGAATCATCGGCAAGGCCAAGCACAATCTTGCCCGGAGCCACATACTGTCCTTTTTCTATGTTTTTGGTGGTGATTCGACAGGCAAAAGGGGCAACCACTCGGCAGCGCTCCAGGTTGATACGGGCACGGGTCATGGCCTGCCTGACCTGGGCCAGCCGATCAGCAACCGAATTGGCTGCCTGCTCCGCCTTTTCCACCCCGGCACGAGTCCCCACCTTGCTCTTCTCAAAAAGGGTCTGCACCCGAGTCAGTTCTTTTTGGGTCAGCTCCCTGTCCCGGGTGAGGATGGCAAGGCGTGCCTTGTTGCTCTCATATTCACTTCGATAATCCCGGTCATCAATGGCAAAGAGCATTTCACCTTCCGGGATCACCTCGCCTGTCTGCAGCCGGGGATGGACCTCCACCACGGTGCCTGCCACCTCGGCAGCAATATCTACGCTGCGTATGGAACGCAGTTCACCATGACCCTCGATCACCACTGGCACCGAAACAAATTTTGCAGAAACAGCTTCCACCTTCAGAGGGCGTTCCACCTGCTCGGTTTGGGCTGGGGCCTTTTTCCGACCTTTTAAAAAACGAAACCCGCCAAATCCGACTGCCAGAATCAGCAGACAGGCTATAACCCGAATGATTACTGTTCCTCGATCAATTGTTCCCTGCTGTTCACTCATTATCTTTCACCTTATCTTGCTCTCCAGTTGCCAGGACCTGTTCCACCCGAGCAAACACCTCGCACCATTTTTCTGCAGTCTCAGGGCCCACCTTTTCCACCAGGTCAACAAAGGTGGCCAGTACTGCTCCTTCCATTCGCTCAACATGCTCGACTGCCCGCCGAGAGAGGCGGACCACCACCTTTCTTCGATCCTTATCACTCCGTTCCCGATGCAGGAGTCCCTTGTCCACCAACCGCTCCACCATAGATGAAGCCGAAGGCGGAGAGACCCCGAGGAGATTCGCCAAATTGGTGATAGTACTCTCACCACAACTCTGAACCGTCATCAGCGTATGCATCTGGGCCACGGAAAGCTTCTCTCCCTGGCAGGTTGCACAGCTCTCACCCACCCCGGACTGGATGGCAAACATCCGATTTTTCAGTTTTTTCCCTGCCGCAGCAATGAAACGAGCCTGCTCTATTGTCTTCTCACTAACCATTCTTCTTTGACAACCCTCTACAGTTAATTTTTTCTTTTATTTAGTATTGCTAAATAAAAGCATCCCTAAGTATCTGTCAAGAATATTTTCAGGAACAAGACACATTCCGGCTCACCAGGTGATCCGGGAGCATGCTCTCTATTTTGTCAATAAAAAAGAATCTGTTAGGAGAAATGAATCTTTTCAGATAAACTAAAGCAGGAGATTGGTCAAAAAGAACACCACAGGAAAGAGAGAAATGCACCACCCTGAAGGATTAGTACGTCAATAATGACCCTCCAGGGAAGGAGAGAGAAACGATGACCCAGCAGGAAGCCATACGGGTACTCATGTTAAGTCCCATCTACTTCAAATTGACACCCCTGGATCGTAAACAACTGATCCATGAGTACTGCGCCCAGTTCGCCGAAGTGAGTAAGCAGCACGAAAGTACAGGAGATGGAACCACTGTGCAGAAACAGAAGAGCAGTTGACACCTCGCCAGGCACTCTTCCTTCATCGCACGACCTGCACGCCATTCTGTTACCCAAAACATCGCCCACGCCTTAACCACGCCAAACAGGCATTCATATTGCAGCACAATCATACAGTAATTATCACGGCAGCAGTACCCTCACTGGGGAAAAAGCCGGCAATAAAACTGATGAAAAGAAGGATCAATATGAATGCGGACAGTATGAGCTTACGCCCGGCAGGAAAAGGTTTTATCATTACCGCCTCAGGAAATGGCCTGCCCGCCATGAGACGTCTGGTTGAAACCTATACCGGAAAAGACAAGAAAAAATATATCAAACTGAACGGCGATTTCACCCCGCTTCTCCCCAGTCACAGGCTCCTCTGCGGAAACTAAGTTGCCATCAAATGGAACCAAGGTTGTCGAACAGACCTTGTACGTTGCACCCTCCAGCCGATGAAATAAGATCTGCTGGAGGCTAACCCTTCTTTTTTCCCCAGAGAGGGTCCTGCCCGAACCTGTCCATCCACCAGTCATCCGCCTCCACCGTGTCACTGTCTCCTGGAACCAAAGGAATCTTGAACTGATCATAGTGCTGCAGGAGTACGTCGTAGGCCCGGGTCAGTTTGCGCATCATATCTCCCTTTTTCCTGTCGTTTCCCACAAGATCAGGATGATGCTGTTTGCACTTGTTGCGGTAACTGCGCTTGACCTCCCCCAGAGTGGCCCTGTCTCCCAGACCGAGAAGTTCCTTAGCCCAGGATATTTCCGCCCATTCCGATTGAGTAGTCATCATGACTCCTTTGTTTTCCAGCTCTTCTCCTCACCTTTGAGGAGCCTGGAAATATTGGACCGGTGCTTGATCCAGATAAGAACAGCGATGACAGCAGCAACGAGAAAAGTGGAGGTACTGCCGCTCAAGAACCAAATACAGAAAGGAATCAGACCAGCTGCAGCCAGGGAACCGGCAGAAACAAAACCAGACAGGCCCACAACTGCGACAAAGACCAGCAAGGCAATGAGAATGGACCAGGGTGAAAAGAAGAGAAAGACTCCCAGGGCCGTGGCCACACCCTTACCGCCCTTGAAACCAAGATAGACGGGGAACATATGGCCAAGCACTGTGGCCAGGCCCGACAATCCAATGAAGAGCTCCCAATTATCTCCCACAGGAAGAAGGATGGAGGCAGCAAAAACAGGGAAAAATCCTTTTGCCACATCGCAGAACAGGGTCAGGATGCCCAACTTTTTCCCCAACACCCGGGTAACATTGGTGGCCCCGATATTGCCACTCCCTTCCTGGCGCACGTCTTTACCTGCTGCCCGGCTAAAGAGCAGGCCAAAGGGAATGGCCCCGATAAGGTAACTGAAAAGAAGTATAAGAAGCGTTGCTGTCATTGCTGTCTGGGCTCACTGCAGTGTGTTGATATTGGGTAGATATTGACTCTGGCAACACTACTGCATATTATAGTGAAAAACAACTTTGATGGCGGAAAGGATCTACTTGTGGTACATTTCTCCAACCCATTGATAAACCATTCTCTTTTGCCCATAGAACAAGTTATTGCCCATGAGCCTGCGTACTATTCATAAATTTCCCAACCCGGTCCTTCGCCAGAAGGCAAAGAAAATTACAGCCTTTGACGAAGCCCTGCAGACCCTGGTTTCAGATATGGTGGAAACCATGTACGATGCCCCGGGTGTCGGCCTGGCCGCTCCCCAGATAGGAGAATCCATACAACTGATAACGGTTGATGTCTCCAAAGAGGAAGACGAACAGCAATTCATGGTCATGATCAACCCTGCTATCACAGAGCACGAAGGCAGTCAGGTCGACGAAGAGGGTTGTCTCTCTGTGCTTGACCTCACGGCCTCGGTGAAAAGGAGCCGGAAGATCACGGTCACCTACCAGGACCTCTCCGGCAAGGAGCAGGAGCTGACCGCCGAGGACCGTTTTGCCGTGGTGCTCCAGCATGAGATCGACCACCTCAACGGCATCCTCTTCATTGATCACCTCAGCTCCCTGAAACGGTCCCTGTACAAGAAAAAGATCAAAAAGATGTTGGCCGCTCAACAAAAAAATAATCGGCTAGTTGCTTAGGCTATGGTCTTTTACACTGTTAGCTGGTGATAAAAGGTACCCTCGCAAGGGGATGAGTGCTAGCCTCCAGCCTTGACCCAGCAACAAACAAAAAAAGCACAGTGCTCACTGTGCTAAAAAATCTACAGGCGAACAAGCTCATTTAGCGAAAACAAATCCATGGCAGAAAAAACATTCCGCATCATCTTCATGGGCACCCCGGACTTTTCCGTCCCTGCCCTCCAGGCCCTGATGGAGGGACCGGATCAGGTGGTGGCCGTAGTCACCCAGCCCGACCGCCCCAAAGGCCGGGGCAAGAAATTGAGCCCGCCGCCGGTGAAGACGCTGGCCGAATCTGCCGGAATTCCGGTACTTCAGCCCACAAAGGTCAGAACGCCGGAATTCACTGATGAACTGCGCTCTTTTCAACCTGATCTCATCGTGGTTGCCGCCTATGGTCGAATCCTGCCGGCCTGCATCCTGGATCTCCCCCCCTTGGGCTGCATCAACATCCACGGCTCACTCCTGCCCCGTCACCGAGGGGCTGCACCCATCCAGTGGGCTGTTATCAAAGGTGACCAGGAGGCAGGTGTTACCATCATGCAGATGGACGTGGGAATGGACACCGGGGCCATCCTCCTGCCCGCCTCCATCCCGGTTGCAAGTGACGAAACTGCAGGCAGCCTCTTTACCAAGCTCTCCGAACTGGGCGGCACTGCCCTCATCCAGGCCCTTGATCTTCTGCGGCAAGACAAGCTGCCCCCCATCCAGCAGGATCACAGCCTTGCCACTGAAGCCCCGCCCCTGAAAAAAGAAGACGGCTGCATTGACTGGAGTAAGCCGGCTGAGGAGCTCCACTGCCTGATCCGGGGCCTGGATCCATGGCCAACCGCCTACAGCTTCCTGGACGGAAAACGATTTCGCTTTTTTTCTCCCGGGCTACAAGGAAGCAGCTCATCCCAGGATCCTGGAACTGTTATCCGTGCTGACCGTGACGGACTCCTGCTGGCCACCGGCAAAGGTGGGCTCCTGGTTCGTGAAATCCAACCGGAAGGAAAAAAACGGATGAGAGTAGAGGCCTATCTCTGCGGCCAGACTCTCGAGCCAGGACAACGTTTCGGCTAATTTTTTTACGACTTTGTCATGGTTGATGACCTCATAAAAAGTCTGCAATTTTCTAAAACGTCATTCCGGGCTTGACCCGGAATCCAGTGGTTATAGAAGGCTATGGATACCGGATCAAGTCCGGCATGACGATCTATAAACTTTTTAACGAAACCATCAAGAGTGTTAAAAAACAATTCAACCATAGCTTATCTGGACTGCTTCTCAGGGGTCAGCGGCGACATGTTCCTGGGGAGCCTCCTCCATGCGGGTCTGGATCAGGCCCTTCTTCTGGAAGAGCTCAGCCGGCTTGATGGAATAGATTTCGAACTCACTGCCGCCCGTGAACTCCGTGCTGGAATCAGCTGCCGACAGGTCACCATCACTTCGCCTTCCAACCAGCAGTTCCGCCATCTGGAACAGATCCTCACACTCCTTGACAAGAGCAGACTTGCCCCAACAATCGTAGACAGGGCCGGAAAGGTCTTTACCCGTCTGGCAGAAGCTGAGGCCAAGGTTCATGATGTGGAGCTGGAAAAGATCCATTTCCATGAGGTAGGCGCTGTGGACACCATCGTCGATATCGTGGGTGTCCTGATCGGCCTCCATCACTTGGGAGTTGAGCAGCTCATCTGCTCACCCCTGCCCATGGGACATGGCCTTGTCCGCTGCGATCACGGCAATCTGCCCCTGCCTGCGCCTGCTGTCTGTGAACTCCTCAGAGATGTGCCGGTATATGGTGTAGATCAGGAACGGGAACTGGTCACTCCCACAGGAGCAGCCCTTGTCACACACCTGGCCGATGAATTTGGCTCTATGCCTCCCATGACGGTGAAGAAATGTGGCTACGGGGCAGGCAGTCACAGGCTGAAGCATGGGCAGCCGAACCTTCTTCGACTGCTCGTCGGTCAGGTTCAGAGATGGGAGGAGAGCCAGGAGGTGGAGATCATCGAAACCCACCTCGACGACTGGAACAGTGAGGGCTTTCCCTATCTCTGCGACCTGCTTTTCAATCAGGGCGCCCTGGATGTTTCCCTCTCACCCATGATCATGAAAAAGGGACGCCCCGGACAGTTGCTGCGGGTCATTGCCGACCCTGTCCACGGCCTTGAACTGAAGCAGATCATTCTTTCCGAAACCACGGCAATCGGCCTGCGTTTTCGCAGGGAAGAACGGATGACCCTGGAACGGGAAACTGTCATGATCGCCACACCCTGGGGAAAAATCATGGCAAAGAAAGTACAGACCCCCAAGGGATCGGTGATCTGTCCGGAATATGAGGCCTGCAGAAAAGTGGCCGAGAAGAATCAGATCCCCCTCTCCCAAGTGTACCAGGCAGTTTCCGGCACTGCAGAGGAAAAGGAGAAATAATGGACCGTCTCATCATGTTTCTGGCCACTGGATTCTACAGCGGCAAGATCCCGAAATGCCCAGGGACCTGGGGATCCCTTGCGGCCCTTGTCCCCTGGTGGTTTCTCCGCAATCTGCCTCTGCCTTCCTACCTCGCAATGATGGGTCTGGTCTTTGTGGCCGGCTTTTTTCTAGCCGGTTCTGCGGAAAAGATCCTCGATCAGGCCGATGCCGGGCCCATAGTCATCGACGAGTTCCTCGGTATGTTCATCACCCTGACTGCAGCCCCCAACCACGCGGCAGCCTGGCTCCTCGGGTTTATCCTCTTCCGTCTCTTTGATATCCTCAAGCCCTTTCCGGTCTCCTGGTTTGACCAGCGCATCCATGGCGGGATCGGGATCATGATGGACGATGTCATTGCCGGGCTCTATGCACTCATCAGCCTCCAGATCCTCTGGGCAATTACCACGCGTTTCACGGGATAAGGTGCCCCCTTTTCAAGAACGGACTGTAAAAAAATCTCCCACATGAATGCAACAAGCCCTCGGACAATATCCATGACAACTACCTGTAACAAGGGGATAGTTTAGCAGGGAGTAATATTCTGCAGCTTTTCACTGCCGGTTCAGTTCTGTATAAGAGAAGTGGTGGTACTGCATTGACTACAGGTGAAAAAGTGTCTGCAAAAATAGGGTTGATCAGTGATGTTCATGCCACAGCCGCTCCCCTCCTGGAAGCATTGACAATCTTTGAGCAGGAGAATGTCGACCTGGTTCTCTGTGCAGGAGATATCGCAGGGTATGGAACAGAACTTGAGCAAAGCATTGAACTGCTTGCGGAAAGAAACTGTACAACGATTCTGGGTAATCATGATGTCTGGCACATTGACAATCAGGTCGAGGGTCAGGAAAAGAGGGGTGAAACATTTTTCCACAATTTGCCTGTGACATGGGAATCAACCGTAGAAGGAAAACGAATTTTTGCTGTTCATGCAAGTCCTCCCCTTTCAATGAACAGGGGGATTATTCTGCTGGACCAGTATGAAAAAATTCTACTCGGCAACAAAGAACAGTGGGCCCATGAGTTGGAAAGATATGGTCTTGATGTGCTGGTTGTGGGACATACCCACCAGCTATTTGCAGAGGTGTTGGGGCAGACCCTGGTGATCAACCCGGGCAGCACGAAATTTAACCATACCTGTGCAATTCTGAGCCTTCCCGACCTAAAAGTCAGAACTATACCTTTATCAGGAAAGACGCCCAGAAAAGTATGGCACTGGGGAATGATGACCAAGGCAGAACTCAGCATATAACAACGCCTACCTGCTGAAACTCTGTTCGTCCCCTAATGTTACACAACTCCTGTAGGTCCCATTTGCTCACCCCTCATCAACACATCTGGTTAGCAGCAATCACCCCTGCTGGTAGATTTTGCAGCCGGACTGGGCAAATTCTTCTGACTTTTCTTTCATGCCTTTTGCCAAGGCATCCTCTTCACCCACTTCCTGCGATTTTGCATACTCCCGCACTTCATGGGAGATCTTCATGGAACAGAATTTAGGGCCGCACATGGAACAGAAATGGGCCACTTTGGCATTGGAGTGAGGAAGGGTTTTATCGTGGAATTCCACTGCCTTTTCCGGATCCAGTGCCAGGTTGAACTGATCCTGCCAGCGGAATTCAAAACGGGCTCTGGAAATCGCATTATCACGATACTGTGCTCCAGGATGCCCCTTGGCAAGATCTGCTGCATGGGCTGCAAGTTTATAGGTCACCACCCCTTCACGCACATCTTCCCGGTCAGGCAGTCCAAGATGCTCCTTGGGAGTCACATAGCAGAGCATGGCCGTACCATACCAGCCAATCATGGCAGCTCCAATGGCGCTGGTGATATGGTCATAGCCCGGAGCAATATCAGTGACCAGAGGACCAAGGGTATAAAATGGTGCCTCCCCACATGCCTCTAGCTGCTTCTCCATATTCTCTTTGATCATGTGCATGGGGACATGACCAGGGCCTTCAATAAAGCACTGCACATCATGCTTCCAGGCCAGTTTGGTCAATTCACCCAATGTTTCCAATTCACCAAACTGTGCCTCATCGTTGGCATCCTGCAGACAACCGGGACGCAGTCCGTCTCCCAGTGAGAATCCAACGTCGTACTGCTTGAGCAGTTCACAGGTCTCTTCAAAATGGGTGTAGAGAAAATTTTCTTTATGGTGGGCCAGACACCATTTTGCGAGAATACTGCCGCCTCGGCTGACAATTCCGGTGGTACGTTTGGCTGTCATGGGTACGTGATGGAGCCGAAGTCCGGCATGAATAGTGAAATAACTCACGCCCTGCTCACACTGCTCAATCAGGGTGTCTCTAAACATCTCCCAGGTCAATTCTTCTGCCTTGCCGTCAACCTTTTCCAAGGCCTGGTAAATAGGGACGGTGCCGATGGGCACAGGCGAGTTGCGCAGGATCCACTCCCGGGTTTCATGAATATTTTTCCCTGTGGAAAGATCCATCACCGTATCAGCACCCCAGCGAGTGGCCCACACCATCTTTTCCACCTCTTCTTCAATGGAGGAGGTGATGGATGAGTTGCCGATGTTGGCATTGATTTTCACCAGAAAGTTGCGGCCGATGATCATGGGCTCGCTTTCCGGGTGGTTGATGTTACAGGGCAGCACCGCCCTTCTGCAGGCAATTTCATCCCGCACAAATTCCGGGGTGATATGAGTTTTTGGCGTATTGGCACCAAAACTCTCACCTGGATGCTGGGACAACTCTTCCTGCAGTTCATCGATACGCTGATTCTCGCGAATGGCCACATACTCCATTTCCGGGGTAATAATCCCCTGACGGGCATAGTAGAGCTGGGACACATTCTTTCCAGCCTTGGCCCGAAGCGGTTTTTTTACCTCCTGAAAACGAAGATGATCCAGGTCTGAATTATAGAGGCGATCTTTACCAAACTGAGAGCTCAGAGCTGCAAGCTGCTCCACGTCACCACGCTCCATGATCCATTTCTCACGCAGCCTGGGCAGACCTTTGCGCACATCTATCGCCACCTCTGGATCAGAGTAGGGACCACTTGTATCGTACACGGTAACAACAGAGCCACTGCCTCCAGGCCCCTTGATTGCTTGATCCTCCACGCTGATCTCCCGCATACCGACCTTGATGTCATGAAGCTTGCCTTGCACATACACCTTTTTTGAGTTGGCAAAAGGTGTGCGAGTGATGGTTTTAGAACTGGGAAGTTTTTCCACTCTGTCCATATGGTTCCTCTTTATTGCCTGACAGGCAATTTTCTTTATTTTTTAGGATATAACGACGAAAAAATCATACAACTCTCCGGCAGAAGCAGATGCTGATTGCTCACAGGAGAACAGACCCAGCCAGCGGAGGAGTTTTTGACAGGATACGGGAAAGGTGTGCCAAGTTTAGCACAATGGGATTGTTTTTCATTCATTATGACTTTCCCTACGACTTGATTACAAGTTTCAGGTTCAAGGGGTCTGCTCTCAGCCGAAACCTCCGGCACCCCCAAGTCTTAAAGCAGCTGTTTATTATTCAAACCGGTCCGACACCGGTTTGAATAATAAACCAAAACATCAGTTAGTTACTGAAAGGAAGGGAAGAGTGGTGGAGGTTGATCTTCAGGTTTCCATCCGCTCCCTTATTGTACCCAAAAGTATACTCAACTTTGACTTCAGAGCCGTCGGTCTGGGTAAAAAAATAATTGCCCATGGCCACTGCATAGTCACCATGGAGGTAGGTGCCCATATTCTCAAAACGAACCTTGGTCCAGGGATGGATGGCAAAACCGTGATCTTCTGCATACTTGTCATTACCGCCGACAAAATAAGAAAGAGCACTCTCTCTGTTCAGCCTGAACTGTACCTCTGCAGCCTTGGTGGGCTTAAAAAGGACCTCTCCGGCCTGGAAATTATACAGGGTATCCAGATGGTTTTCAGCGGCCTTGACAAAGTCTCCCTTGTCGGTGAAGGCCTTACCGATTGCCACAATGCCTTCTCCCCAGACCTGCTGCGCCTGAGCCACTTCTTCTGCAGTGATCGTATCTGCCATTTTCGTTCTCCTTCAGTGGGATAATATAACACGCTGCAACAGCGCTGTATTGTATAAAAAGGGCTCACGCACTGTTCCGGAACAGTCAACAGTGTTCCTCCACGAAGCCTGAAGGAGAAAATTTACTCTACATGGGGAGGATTTGCAAGGAGAGCCGGATCGCTCCCATTTTTCATCGCTGTCTACTTGAGCGTGGCTGCCAGAAAACCAACAAACCGTTGCCAGGACTTTTGGTCCGCATCTTTACGATACCCCGGCGAATCATACACGGTAAAGGCGTGGGGGGCAGCGCCGTAGGTGATCATTTCATGCTTCACCTCTCCTTCCTCCAGGGCCTGGGCAAGGGCTGCAAAATCCTGCATGGTCGATCCCTGGTCAGCAGATCCGTGCAGGATCAGGAGCTCTCCTTCGGTCTCTGCATAATCCTGTCCTTCAGGAATGGCCAGACCGCCATGAAAGGTGACAAACCCCTTCATCTCTTTTCCGGAACGGGCAAGTTCCAGGACAACCGTGCCGCCAAAACAGTATCCCATGGCAACCGCATTCTCAAAGGTCGCTCCCCGGGCTTTGGCCGCATCCAGACCAGCCTTAAGCACGACCCGCATCCTCGGACGATCTGCATAAAAGCCCCTGGTAAGCTTCTTCTTCTCTTTATTATCTGTTGGGCGAACGCCTTTCCCATACATATCAGGGCAAAAAACCGCATAACCGAGATCTGCCAGCATACCAGCCCGTTTGATCTCATAGTCTGTCAACCCGTCCCAGTCATGGACCAGAAAGACCAGAGGGGCATTGGGTGCAGGAGTGACATAATAGCCCTCAAACCCCTCTCCATTTACCGTGTAGGCAACATGCGTCCCTGTCGCAGCAAAGGCCGCAGTTGATATGCATAGCAGCAGGAGTGTTATGAGTACTCGCATGGAAAACCTCTTTTCAATACTCTCTTTCAGTTATTACCTGTCATTGGTTGTTGCCGTCCCCTTTGCCACTGCGGAAATTTTGGCCAAAGGAAACGATCAGGAGCTTGCTCCTCTCCTTTTTCAGCCTGAAGAATGCGCAGGAGGAAAAGAGAGGCAGGATGCTGGTCAAAGCCATAACGACGGTCCGGCATAAAGAAAAATACCTGTGGCGGTGCCCCCTCCTTCCTGCTGAGATCTTGCAGCTCAGCAGAAAGTAAGGGGAAGGCCTTGCTCACCCTGTTCCAAGGAGTTTTCCTCTGTCAGGAAAAACTCTTTCACCAGGTGAAACCATTCATTACTTTTTTTAATCAAAGGCCATGTCGGTGGTCCACTCTTTCCAGACCTTTCCTACCAGGTCAATACCCGGTTTGAGTGTTTTTTTACCGGGACGCCAACCGGATGGGGTGGCTTCTCCGCCTTTTGTCTCTCTCACCAGCTGGAAGGCTTGGATCTGGCGAAATGTCTCATTTACGTTGCGACCGACAGGAGGAGTCAGTACCTCGTATCCCTGAACCACCCCGTCCGGATCAATGATAAAACGCCCTCTGGTTTCCACACCGTTATCCTCATCATAGACACCATACACTCTTCCAACCTTACCGCCTGCATCTGAGAGCATCGGGTAGGGGATCCCGCCATCAACCATCTTTTTCAACTCATCATAGTCCCACATTTTATGGACAAACATGGAGTCAATGGACATGGAAAGGACTTCTACGCCAAGTTTCTGGAGCTCTGGGTATTTTTCAGCAACTGCTGAAATTTCAGTAGCTCAGACAAAAGTAAAATCTCCCGGATAGAAGCAGAGCAGGACCCACTTGCCGAGATAATCTGAAAGGGTAATATTAATAAACTCACCTTGCTGATATCCCGGAGCTGCAAAATCCGGGGCCTTTTGTCCAACCATTATCATTTTTCGTTCCTCCTGAGACTCCATCTCTTGTTGATCGGATTTTTCCGTAACTTCCTCCCCTACCGGTCCTCCAGTGGGGCGGGCACAACCAACAGCTGCTTCTTTTGCCATCGAACCCTCCTCCCTTGCTATGGATTGGTGAAACAGGAGGCGGTGGAATTCTCCCCCTCCTGTAATAAAAAGTAATAACCTTGGACCGTCTTTCAGGGAAAAACGGAAGTTCTATATAATACACACCAATCAACACTAAGAACTACTACTATTGTTCATGTGCCAACGCAAGTCTTTTTGTGCTAATGTCAAGAATAAGAACTTGGCTCACTTCTCGCTCATCCTGGTTCTTAGCACTGCTCAAATTCAAATCAAAGCTTATGAATTTTAAAATAGAAAGTGAGTGAGTCGGCAATTCCCAGTATGGTCAAGGGCGTAATCGATCTCAATCTCATATTTGAGGAACCGGCACGGAAACAGGCCGCAGAATGGGGCCTGGTGATTTGGCAAAAGAAATCCCCTCTGGCAGAGGGTGATCCAGTTCAAATGTCAGTGGGGCGGATACCGGTATATTGCTCATCTAGAGCCAGAGGTTTCAGGTGGTTAAAGGCCGCCAGGAGTTGTTCTCCCTGACAGAGAGTGACCCTGCATACAAGGTAGGTTGCAACAAATCCAAGAGCTTCAGTCGGCTTCAATTCAGGCAGGTGTCGATTCCTTCCAATGCAGACGAGAGGCTTTCCCTGGTTAATCAATATAGAGTGGTTTTCCTCCATTAATATGGGTGTACTTAATTGTATTGGCTGCACTGCGCTTTTTAATTTCCTCCAGCTTCTTTAATTTTTTACCGTCAAGATCAGCCTTGACA
>CAYPEU010000027.1:0-30026 GCA_964409855.1 uncultured Desulfocapsa sp. | reverse complement strand
GGCACCCTGCAGCGACGCGACCTGCTATGCATCGGCACCCTGCCCACGTTCTGCCATTCACCCCTGGCAGACCCCCTGCCCTTTGTCCTGTTTGGGGCCAACTTCTGGGTCATGGTGGTCAGCCGTTTACTCATGGCCTGTATTGTTGCCTTCCTCCTCAGCCGCTTCCTCTCATATCAGGAGCAGCAGGAGAGAAAAAAAGAACCAGAGTAAAAGAGGGACGTTTATCCCTTCAAAAGACTCTGCAGGTGTGGTTCAATCAGATATCTCTTTTCGTTAGAAACCAGAAGAATGAGGTGTGCGATGGATAAACAAGCAAATAGAAGAAACCTGCTGGCAACGCTCTTTACTCTGTTTGCTCTTGCGTTTCTTCTTCCCACGCCAATACACGCATCAGAGGCAAAGAACGAAAGAGACACCATGAAAACAATTACGGGCAGCGTCTGGTACCGTGAACGAATAATGCTTCCACCAAACGCCGAGGTCTCTGTTTCCCTTGAAGATCTCTCCAGGATGGATGTGGCAGCCCATCTACTCGCAAGCACAACTTTTGTCCCCCAGTCCTGTCCTCCTTTTGACTTCAGCCTGGAATATGACTCCACCAAACTCCAGGAAAAGGGCCGTTACGGTCTGCGTGTCGGCATTGAGAAGGATGGACGCCTGCTCTTCATCAACAAGGAACACGTTCCAGCCTTTGCCCAGGATGGTAATGCTCCAGTGCAGATTATGGTCTCACAGGCCAGCGGGACTCACGCAAAAAAAGATGCTCCGTCAGCCAAGCCAAATGCCAGTCTGACCAACACCTATTGGAAACTCGTTGAACTGGAAGACCAGCCTGTTCCACTGGGTGCCGGGCAAAAAGAAGTGCACATGGTCCTCACCAGCGAGACCAATAGGATTCGGGGATTTTCCGGATGTAATCAGTTCACGGGCAGTTACAAACTAAAAGACAAACAACTGCAATTCGGACCCATGGCCGCAACCATGATGGCGTGCCTGGAAGGCATGGAACTGGAACAGGATTTTTTGGCTGCCTTGACTGGGACAAAGCGCTTTTCCATCATTGGCGAAATCCTGACACTCTACAGTGGTGAGGAGCAGATCCTGCGCTTCGAGTCCGTCTACCTGCAATAGCCCCTCACCAGTAGTTCAGCTGTCCAGTTTCTGCACTTTCTCAACACACCGTTTACATGATTTTTTGGGATGACCTGAGCAACAGGTGACACCAATACTCACTGTAAACGCTGCCTTAAGCCAAGGGCAACAGGAGCATCTATTCTCAGATTAAACAGCAGAAAAAATCCACGCGGCACTCTCTTTTTCAGCCGGCATCAGCTCTGGATCGATGCAGCTTAAACTCTTCCACCCAGCAGTAGAGGACCGGCACCACAAAGACGGTGAGCAGGGCGATGATCATGCCGCCAAAGGAGGGGATGGCCATGGGAACCATGATGTCCGCACCTCGTCCGCCTGAGGTGAGGATGGGCACCAGGGCAAGAATGGTGGTGGCCGAGGTCATAAGCGCTGGCCGGATACGCCTTTGAGCGCCATGCAGGACCATCTGCCGAATCTCCTGGTTGCTGGTTCTGACAAAGCGTGCACGAGATTCGTTGAGATAGGTGGCCATCAGCACGCCGTCATCAGTGGCAATACCGAACAGGGCAAGGAAACCCACCCAGATAGCCACAGACAGGTTGATGGTATGGACCTGAAACAGCCCACGCATGTCTGTTCCAAAGAGAGAGAATCCGAGGAACCACTCCTGGCCGTAGAGCCAGATCATCAGGAATCCGCCGGACCAGGCCACAAGGATTGCTGAGAAGACCATCATGGTGGTGGTCATGGACTTAAACTGCAGGTAGAGAATGATCATGATAACCAGCAGGGCCAGGGGAAGAATAACAGCAAGTCGTTTCTGGGCTCTAATCTGGTTTTCGTAGTTGCCGGCAAAGGTATAGGAGACACCGGCTGGAAGAAGCAGCTCGCCGGAATCAATCTTTCTCTGCAAGAAGTCCTTGGTCTGTTCCACCACATCTACCTCGGCAAAACCTGGTCGCTTGTCAAAGAGGACGTAGGCGGTGAGAAAGGTATCCTCACTCTTGATCATCTGCGGGCCACGCACATAACGGATGTCGGCAAGCTGGATGAGCGGAATCTGTTCACCACCCGGGGCATCCACAAGAATCTTTTTCAGGTCCTCTATGGAGTCCCGTCGCTCTCGCAGATACCGGACCCGAACCGGATAGCGTTCTCTGCCTTCAACCGTGGTGGTAATCATTTTGCCGCCAACGGCGACCGCAATCACTTCCTGGATCTTACCAAGCTGAATGGAGTAGCGGGCAATGGCTTCGCGATCAATGATAATTTCCAGATAGGGTTTACCCACTACCCTGTCTGCCAGTACAGTACGCGGGGCCACAGATGTTACCTGCTTGACCAGTTGTTCCAGTTGCATACCCACCTGTTCGATGGTCTCTAAATCCGGCCCCTTTATTTTAATTCCCATTGGGGCCCGCATACCGGTCTGCAGCATGACAATGCGGGTGGCAATGGGTTGCAGTTTGGGTGCAGAAGTCACCCCTGGGATCTCTGCTGCAGCAACGATGGCCTTCCAGATATCATCGGAATTGCGTATCCCTGGCCAGGCAGTGCGGCCAGGATTGATCGCAGGATCCAGCTCCATACGCCAGACCCTGAACGGCCTGCCCGCAACATCAGGAATGAGTCGACCCTCTTCGTCCCGTTCAAATCGTCCCTGCACCAGGTAGGGTACTCCATCGCTCGCTTTCAGTGGAACACCGGCAGAACTCCTGAAATAATCTTTCCTGTCCTGTCTGAAGGCAAAGCGCAGTCGCCTGCCTTGATCATCAAGCAAGTATTCGGGATGATAATTGATGACGGTTTCAATCATGGACAGTGGCGCTGGATCAAGGGGTGTATCAGCCCTGCCCAGCTTACCCACCGCGGATTCAACCTCAGGGATGGCCGTAATTTCCCTGTCCTGCCTGGCAAGCACCTCCTGAACTTCTGAGAGACCGGCATGGGGCATTGTTGTGGGCATAAAGAGAAATGACCCCTCATCAAGGGGCGGCATGAACTCTTTGCCAAGACCTGGAAAGCTATGCGCCAGTTGAACCATGGGACTGGCCTGGCGGATGGAGTCAGGCAGCCAGCCGGTGAGCCGTGGCGCACCGAGCCAGACCATAGCTCCACCCAAAGTGACAAACAAGGGGAGGAGGAGAAAGAGTGTTTTATATTGCAGACACCAGCCGAGCAGATGTGGATACAAGTGCTGAAAGAGCTGGAGAAAACCCAGTATTCCTCCGAGCATCAAGCCAACGAAGAGGATATTCACCAATAGTCCTTTCTCCACCCCCATGGGTTGCCAGGTATATGCCAGGAGGAGAGTGATGACCAGGATGGCAAGCCAGTTTTCCACCAGGCCAAGGGCCTGCGTAACAGATCCGGGCAGCCACTTGAGGACAACCCGATAGATACCGAAGCCAAGCAGAATCAGGCCAAGAATATGCACCTTCCAGGCCAGGAGGATTCCAGCCGCAATGAGTAATATGGGCATCACAAACTGCATCATCCCAGTCCGCTTCACCTTTTTTACCCGGGAAAACAGGAGATGGGCCAGGGGCGGCAGAACAGTGAGGGCAATGACCACCGAGGCGATCAGGGCAAAGGTCTTGGTGTAGGCCAGGGGCTTGAACAACTTGCCTTCCGCTGCCTGCATGGTGAAGACCGGCAGAAAACTGATGATGGTGGTGGATACTGCGGTGAGCACTGCGCTGCCGACTTCTGTGGCAGCCTGGTAAATGACAAGCAGGGTGGACTCTTCCGGCACAGACTCATCGAGTCTGGTGAGGATATTTTCACAGATGATGATACCCATATCGACAATGGTACCAATGGCTATGGCAATTCCTGACAGGGCAACGACATTGGCGTCCACCCCAAAGAGTTTCATCCCTATAAAGGAGATGAGCACGGCCAGCGGCAGCAGGGCAGAGACCAGAAAGGAACTCTTAAAGTGCATGACGGTGACCAGCACTACGATGATGGTAATCAAAATCTCATGACCAAGGGCGGTCTTCAGCGTGCCCAGGGTTTCATGAATCAGGCCGGAACGGTCATAAAAAGGAACAATGGTCACCTTACTCACTGTTCCGTCGGCCAGGGTTTTGCTCGGCAGGCCGGGAGTGATCTCTTTGATCTTCTCCTTAATGCGTTCAATGGCTGCCAGAGGATTATCCCCGTAACGGACCACTGCCACCCCGCCCACGGTCTCTGCCCCACCCTTGTCCAGCACTCCCCGCCTGAGGGCAGGGCCCAGGGTCACAGTGGCCACATCGGATACGCGGATGGGGATATTATCCACGGCCTTGATCACTGCCTTTTCCAGGTCCTCCAGGCTTTTCACAAAACCGATACCCCGGATCACATATTCCACCCGGTTGATCTCAATGGTGCGCGCGCCAACGTCGATGTTGGACTGTTTGATTGCAGCAAAGACCTCTGCCAGGCTCACCCCCTTGTCGTGCATGGCATCCGGGTCCACATCAATCTGGTACTCCTTGACAAAACCGCCCACTGAAGCGACTTCGGAAATACCCGCCACTCCCATCAAGGCATAGCGGACATACCAGTCCTGGGTGGAGCGCAGCTCGGCCAGGTCCCAACCCCCTGCCGGGTTTCCTTCAGGGTCACGGCCTTCCAGGGTATACCAGAATATTTGCCCCAATCCAGTGGCATCCGGGCCAAGGGTTGGCCTGACTTCCTGGGGCAGAGTACCCTGGAGGAGACTGGCCAGTTTTTCCAGCAATCGTGACCGGGACCAGTAAAACTCCACGGAATCATCAAAGATGACATAGATGGAGGAAAACCCAAACATTGAGTAGCTGCGTACTGTCTTGACCCCAGGCAGGCCAAGCAGCGACACTGTGAGCGGATAGGTAACCTGATCTTCCACATCCTGGGGGGGAACGACCAGGCCACTTGGTAAAGACGATCTGCTGGTTTTCTCCAATGTCGGGAATGGCATCCACTGGAACCGGATCGCGAGGCAGACCGCCCAGAGAGAGATCAAAAGGTGCGACCATGACCCCCCAACCGACAACCGCCAGCAACAGCATACCGACGATAGCCTTGTTCAGCAGACAGAAGCGAATAATTGCACCGACAATTGATGTTGCCGGAGGGAGCTGTTGGCTGGAGTTTGTCATGGCGTCACTGAGTTATCTGTTCACGTACCTCACCGCAGCGCAGCATCATGGCGCCGAAGTAAGGGTTATTGATCTCTTCTGAAGCAGCCAGCCAGGTGGCACCCTTGTTCTCAAAGGCCATGGGACAGAACTGGAGGAAAAGTGGTGTTCGTTCATTGGTGCCAAATGTTTCCACAATCTGGACCAGAGTTTGACTCAAGGGATAAAAACCGGCCCGTATCTCTTCCAGCGTCTCCCCTCCTGCAAGCAGACGAACGTCTCTGGCAAGCTGACTGGAGAGTGTATCTGCTACATCAAACCCTGTCTCTCCAAGCTCTCTGATCACTGTCTCTGCAAGCGGGACAAGGGCTCTGCTGTCTCTACGGGCAGCATCAAGATCGTCTGCAGCAAGGTGTTGTTGCAGATCGAGATAACGGGCGAGTAAGGGAGCATTTTTTTCTCTCAGTTGTGTTGATCCAAGACGGGCAGCGGCAGCATCATCCAAAGCAAAACGACGACGCAGCTGGTGGAAGTGTTCGGCCAGGGTTGTATACAGCTGTTCTGTTTCACGTGCACTCTCCGCCTCTTGCAACAAAATATGATCACTGCTGAGAAGCATGGAAAGCTCCTGCCAGCTCAACAACTCTTCGCTCTCAAGCCCCTCTGCTTGAATTGCTGTCAAGCTCTCACGAAACTGTGCCAAGGCAGCGGCTTGTCGGTGAGTATCGTTTTCATGAACCGCCTTTGAGAGCTCAGCGAAGCTGTGATTGAGCAGGTTGAGCCTGGAGACAAAGAGTGAAGGCAGTGTTTTATCCTGGGATGGTGCCGCCTCTTCCCGGTGAGGATTCATCAGGGAGGGACGACCCTGGAGCTGGATGGCCGAATCGATCTTGAAGTTGCCGCGGGTGACCACCAGTTCCCCTTCCTCGAGGCCGCTTTTCACCTGATAAAAATGGTCCTGCCGTGGCCCCAGGACAATCTCCCGTCCCACATAGACGCCGTCCTGCTCAGGCAGTTGAACATAGACCAGAGCTCGCTTTCCGGTGACCAGAGGAGCTGAGGTAGGAATGAGCAGAGGCGCGTTGTCGGGATCAACCGAAGTCGCATGAGAGGATATTGCCCGGACAAACATGCCCGGTTTAAGTTTTGCATCCCTGTTTGCAACATTGAGACGGACCCGTACGGTCCTGGTTTTAGTATTCACCAATGGATCTATATAGGCAACCTTACCCTGAAACGATGTGCCGGGATAGGATTCTACGGTAAAATTGACCTGCTGGCCCAGGGTGATGGCCTGCAGATCAGACTCATAGGCCTCAAGGACCACCCAGACCTGGTTAAGGTCGGCCAGGGTATAGATTGGGGAGCCGGTCTTCACATACATCCCTTCACTGACATCTTTCTTGATGACAATGCCGCTCAGCGGAGCAGTCAGGGTGATATGATCGGTGGGGTTCCCGCGTTTTTCAATATCCTGCAGCTGTTTATCGTTCAATCCCAGCAACCGCAGTTTTTCCCTGCTTGCCTCCAGAGTACGTCTAGCTGTTTTCCTGATGATCTCATTGGCCGATGACTCTGTCCGCCTAAGCGCTGACGAGGCCTGGATGAGTTCTGCCTGGGCAGTAAGCAGTTCCGGACTGTACACTTTGGCCATGGCCTGTCCACGTCGCACATGGGACCCGGTGTAGTCGACAAAAAGCTTGTCGATCCTGCCATTCACCCAGGAGGTGATGGCCCCCACCCGGGTCTCATCATAGTCCACCCTGCCAACCATACGGACCTCTGTTGCGGCCTGGCCTCGAACCACCGGTTGCACCTCGACCTGGGCAAGTTTCCGTGCCCGGTCATCAAAAGTTATTTGACGCAGGCTCTGTCGATCAGCACTGCTTTCTTTTTTCACCTCAATGAGATCCATGAAACAGATGGGACATTGACCAGATTCAGGCAGCTGTATCTGCGGATGCATGGAGCAGGTCCAGATCGTCTCCCCTGTTTCTGCAGCGTGGTCATGCTGATGCTCTTCTGCTGACTCTGCTGCAGCTGGAACGCCCCCCACCACTGCGAACAACAGGAGCAGAAGAAAGGAAGTGATGAAAAAACGAGATGCAACCTGCATAATGGATCCCCTAGTTGGTAGTGCCGGCTTTTTCAGGCTCCTGGCCCATTTCTTTCAACTTGCTGATATACTTTTCCGGATTTTTGGTAAACTGTGACGGACAGGCCATGCAGCAGAAGTAGACCCGTTCACCGTTATGATCTGCATACAGCTCTTTATTGATAGTCCCGCCCATGACCGGACAGGTCCTCTGGGCAGCGGCAAAGGCACCTGCGGCCACAGAGAGCAACAGAAAAACAGAAAGGGTGGTGGTCACAGTGATTTTTTTAAAGCTCTGCATAAATACATTCCTCTTGATTTTGGTTTACACACAGGCGACAGGAAACAATTCCCTTGCCGCCCCAATTCATTCATTATTTATCATTTTCCCAGTTTGCCAGGGTCACACCGGAACGAGCTTCCAGCCTGGCAACGGCAAGGGCACGGTCTGCCAAGGCTCGACTCTCAGCAAGCCTGAAATCCAGCAAACTTTTTTCCGCATCAATGAGCTCCAGGATGGTCAACTCTCCACCTTGAAAACCATTGACGGCTACCTCCAGCTGCTGTGTCACCTTGGGCAACAGATCATCTCTGTACAGGGCGATCCTGCGTTTTGCTTCGCGGTAGACGTAGAGCTCCTGTTCTATCTTGTTGGTGATCATGCGCATCTGCTGCTGCTTAAAAGATTGCGCTGAGCTGACGGCTGCTTCCTTTTCAGCAACTTTACCGTGGCGTCGGTCACGGAAGATGGGGAGATTCATTGTCAAACCGGCGATAATTGGATCTCTTCCGCTATCTGACGGATTACCGAATTCCGCTGATCCCGTGAAAATCGTTTTCAGGGAGACATTAAAATCCGGATAAAAATCCTTTTCTGCAAGCTCTTTTCCTGTCCTGGCCCGGGCAATGCGCTGCTGTGCTTCATGGAGTAAGGGAGCGTTACTCAGTGCCATGGAGAGGATTTCGTCTTCATCCTGGTCGAGTACAACCTGAGGCAGGCTCTCTGGCAGGGCACGACTGCGCTCACTTTCACTGCCGAGCAGATTATTGATGTGAACACGCAACGGACCAGCCTGGTCAGTCAGGGACTGAGCTTTTTCTTCAGATTTGGCCAGTTCGATCTGAATCTTCAAGACATCAAAGTAGGTGGCCTTCCCTCCGGCATAGCGGCTGCGGGCAACTCCTTCGAGATAACGTAACAATTCAATATTATCCAAGACCGTCTGTTGCGACCGGCCAAGAAATCCGTACTCGACATAGGCCTCCTTCACCTGTCTGGCCACATCAAGTTCCACTGCTGCCAGTTTTGCCCCGGTAATCGCTGCATCATGGTCACTCAGTTCGCGCAACAGGGAAAGCTTATTGAACCAGGGCAGGGACTGACTGAGACCAATCGACCCATCCTGGGGGCCGGTCCTGGTTTCAACCGGCACCAGGTAGTACTGCACAGCAAGTTTTGGATCAGGCAACACTCCTGCCTGGCGGACTTTTTCTGTACTGACCCGGAATTCAGCTCTGGCTGCCAGTAGAGTATCATTGGCTGTCAGGGCCTGCTCAAGATAGGCAGTCAAGCTAGTTGATTTCCCTGCCAGGCAGGGACCGGCAACAACTGCCAGCAGTATCAGCGTCAACGAGATAATTTGAGTTTTTTTCTTCATTTTTTACCAAGGGGCAATAGACGTGCATCTGCGACAGAGATTATTTCCTAACTTGCAGTCTCATTACAATAGCCGTGCCGGAATTTGCAGAAAAACCAGGAAGAGCAACAACGATCTGAATATATGGAATAAAATATTGATATCAGCAGAAGTTGTCGCCAGACAAACAGGGGAACAAAAGATGATGGAGCGGGATATTAGAGAATATTCTTCAATGCACTGAAGAATATTCTCTAATATCCCGCTCCATTCCTCCTCTTCCCATCAGTTGGAAATGGATTGCACGAGCATGGTTTTATAGAGCCACGGCAAAAGCCATTGACTTCCAATTTGTTGTCTTGTTACTCTTATTGAGTGGTGTGAGGAGTTAGAGAACCAAAAATGACTGCAGGAAGCACCAATAAAGCACTGGAAAAAGCCTCCAGGGCCCAAATCGCTGGCACCAATGGTTCAGGTGGCTTCTTTACCATCCCGGCCCGCTCTCCTGACAGCACCGACATATCATCATCTCTACAAATCAGATTCCCTGGGTGGATTATGAAACAATTTATGGTGAGCCTGCTTCTCTTTATCCTGGCCGGACAGGTGGCGTGGGCTGGACGTGCTCCACTGAAAACCGTTGCCGCAGACCCATACGCATCTGCCATTGTACTTGATGCAGACACGGGGGAGACCCTGTTCTCCAGAAACGCAGACGCCACCGTATATCCTGCGAGCACCTTAAAGCTCATGGTTCTGCTGGTCATTCTCGACCAGATTGAACAGGGAACATTACAGCTGGAGGATATGGTTCAAGTTACTGTGGAGGCCTATAAAATGGGTGGTTCACAGGTATACCTTGACCCCAAGGAACAGTTCTCCATCGAAGATCTGCTCTATGCCCTGATGATCCAATCCGCCAATGATGCGGCCGTTGCCCTGGCAAGCCATGTCGCTGGAACAAAGGAAGAATTCGTAGCCTTAATGAATAAAAAGGCTGAAGAACTGGGGATGAAAAACACCAGATTTCACTCTGTGCATGGCTTACCCCCAGCAAAGGGACAACAGGTTGACGTCACCACGGCAAGGGATTTCAGCATATTATGCCGTGAACTGATCAACCATCCTGAAGTCTTTCAATACACAGGGACCAGGGAAAAGGGATTTCGAGGAGGAGAGTTTATCATGCGTACCCACAATCATCTCCTCAAAAAAGTTGATGGCTGTGATGGATTCAAGACCGGCTATTTCACAAAAGCAGGATTTTCCATTGCCGCCACTGCTAAAAAGGGTGGAGTGCGTATTATTGCCATTGTCATGGGCAGTAAAGATCGTAACGTTCGTGATACCCAGGCAACAGCATTACTGACCAAGGGATTTTCTATGATTCCTGCAAGACCTGACCGTGAGAGCGTTGCCGCTCAGACAGGACCTGACCAAAAACAAGTGGCACCCCCTGTTCTTTCTGGGGCCGACGTTGCAGTTTCAGTAGGTGATACTGGAGCAGCAAAACCAGCGACCGGTGGAGGAGGATGGGGATGGGGAAAATTCCTTGGGGGATTGGGCCTTGGTTTTGCCTTATATGCAACATTGGATTTCTTTGTCCTGAAAAAACGTAGCAGAATTAAGGCAAAACACCGGCATCGATTTTGATCAGCCAAGCTCGTGGGCACAACAGAACAACAGTAAAACGCACAGACGATTACAGCCCCTCCCACCTTCGACCAAGTTACACGAGTAATTCCTGCAGCCATGTGCAGAGTTGTTGTTTCCAGTGCCACGCCCTCTGCCTGATCAAAATCACAACAACAAGGATTCAAGGTCGCCTTGCATAGGAAAGAACTAAGAGCCTGTCAGAAAGCCGTCCACTCTCTTCCCTAGCCCTCCATCTCTAGTCTCATTTTCTTCTGGTGGTTGATCAATAAAACCCATGGTTGAGACTCACCGGATCAACACCTTCAAAACAACACGGAAAATGGGCTGGGATATCGACAATGGCCGACAATGTTCGACAACTTTGTCGAACATTCTTTCCATCAGCAGACAGACAGTTAACGCCCCGCTCCTCACACACAAAACTAAGCAACTGATATATAACACCTATTCACTTACCTCCGAGATTGGCACGCTGGTTGCTATGGAATAGACAAAGAGCGTGAAAAAAACTGCTCCACCCAACAAATCACTACCTGAGGAGGTACACAATGAAAATGGCAAAAGTTCTTAGCACCGCAGTGATTCTTGGCACATTCAGCATAAGCGCAGTCCTGGTTTTGGCAGGAAACGTTTCAGCAAGAGGTCCGATTTCCTTAACAAGCTATGATGCCGATGGCAATGGCAGCATCACCGAACAGGAATTTAATGCTGCTCGTGAACAACAGCAGGCCGCAATCAAGAATAGTGGCCGCCTGGGCCAGGGGATGGCCAACGCTCCTTCCTTTGCTGATGTTGATACCGACAAGGATGGACAAATTTCTGCCCAGGAGCTCCAGAACACGCAACAGCAGCGACAGGCAAACCGCGGCATGGGCCGTGGTCAGGGGAATGGCAAAGGCGGAGGAAATCGCAGATAAGAAAGGTTCAATGCCCCCGGCAAAGCCGGGGGCTTATTTTATTAAACCCGCAAAGGGGCCTGTGTTGCATTGATCAAGTAGCACAACAAAATAGCCTGGCTGATCAACAGATCATATGCCGGCACTCTTAGTTCAAGAGGAAAGAATTGATTCCGCATCTCAGCTGAAACGCAGGCCGTAAGCAAACAGGGAAGAACTTCATTGCAGACGTCCTCTCACTTTCTGGTAAACCTGTTCGGTCAATGATTCATAGGTATGTCCTTCCGGGAAAATGGGTTGTTGGAAGCTTACTGATACCTGCTGGAAGGGTTTGGGAATGACACTGCCAGTCGGGAGGGCCTGGAAAGCACCATTGATGGTAACGGGTACGACCGGAACATTGAGGTCTTTACTGAGGATGGCAAAGAGTTTTTTAAAATCTCCCAGGGTCCCGTCCTGGCTCCTGGTGCCTTCCGGAAAGATCATGACATTCTTTCCTTTCTTCAGGACCTCGGCCAATTTTTGAATGGAATCTTTGAGACCTGAGTTAATGTCAACGACAATGACATTATTTCTGTCTGCAAAAAAGCGTACCAAGCGGTTTCTGACATGCTTTTCCTTGGCATAAAAATAGGTCTTCTTTAAAAAGCGGTCCTTCAACTGGGAGGCAACAAACAATCCATCGTAAAAACTCTGGTGGTTGGGAGCAATAATACACGGTGTCTCCGGTAGGTTTTCCTGCCCTTCCCCTTTGAATTTGAAGTAGAATTTGAAAAAAAGATTACTGCAATTTTTGATCACATTGGCCGTGATCCAGGTCTTGGGCAGCCTCAAATCAACTTTTTCTTTTAAGATGTCATGCCAATTGATCAGCTCCACGCTGATCTTTTTCTTCTTTTCCTGGACAAACTCGCTGAGCAGGCGGACTGTTTGATGACTCATCAGTTTTTCTTCACTGATATCAACATCAAAGCTAGACTTGAGAAAAGCCAGAAGGCTCAGTTGATCTAAAGAGTCCAAGGCAACGTCAATCTCCAGGTGGTCGTCGGGAAAGATTTCCTTGGTGGTATGCTCTTCAATAAAGCCCTTTATAATAAGGTATTCTTCAAAATCCGGCTGTTCAGCGTCATTTTTCTCTGATTTTCTTGTTCCAACCAGGTCGGGCAGCTGAAAGCGCCGAAGTTTGGAGAGCCTTGTCTTGGGCAATTCTTCATCAATGAGGGTGAATTTCAGAATGCGTTTTGCCGGAGAGACGGTCTGATTGTAGACATCGATAATTTTCCAACGAAAAAAGTTATCAATTCCCGTGACAGCATGTTCCCTTATTTTTCGAAAATCCGGCAGGATTACCGCCTGCAGGATATCGTCTTTGACAAATACCCCGACCTCATTGATACAGTCTGTCAATTTTTCAAGTTTCTGCTCAATAAGGACTGGGTTAATATTCTTGCCGCTGGGAAGGACTATGATCTCTTTTTTCCGGCCGGTGATGAAAATCCTGCCCTTCTCATCAAGGTGGCCAAGATCTCCGGTGTACAGCCACCCATCTTTTAAGACCTCAGCTGTTTCCCCAGGACGATTCAAATAGCCCTGCATAATATTTTTACCAGAGGCAACAATCTCCCCATCCCGTATCTCGATGGTCGTACAGTTCATGGCAGTTCCGGCAGAACCGATGGTCACCTGACCAGGACGGGTAAAGGTGATCATCGGGGCGGCCTCAGTCATTCCGAATCCTTCCAGGATTTCAAAACCCAGGGTCCTGAAATTTCTCCCAACGTCAGGATCAAGGGCTGCTCCGCCGCACACCAGGTACTTGAGTTTGCCTCCGAACTTTTTATGCACGGTTTTAAAAAGAATCCGGGACAGGGTCTTGGAACCTGCTTTTTCTGCAAGGAGAAAAAAGAGTCGGGCTATTTTCTTTTGATTGATCTTATCAATTATTCCCTTGCAGATGATTTTATACAGCCGAGGGACTCCGATGATAATCGCTATCTGGTTGTCTTGGAGGGTATTGATAATATCTTCAGACTGCAGAGATGGTGAAATGGCAATGGTTGCTCCAACAAATAAAGGGGCTACCATTGAGCCGAGCAGGGGGAAGATATGATGAAGAGGGAGCAACAGCATCACTCTCTCGTCAATGGAATAGATGGGAACTCCTTTGGTAACCGCTTCTACATTTGCCAACACATTTTCATAGGAGAGCATTACCCCCTTGGGATCACCGGTCGTGCCTGAGGTGTAGATGATGAGTGCCGTATCATCCAAAACCGGTTCAGCGAGGTCGTTGTTGGTAGAATCTTCAGACAGAGGGGACTCGACTTTCTCAATATCCTCATAGACGATGATCTGAGGAATATAGTCAAGGGACTCAACTACTTTGCGCAGAATTGCCTCTCTCTGGCGGGAACAGAAAAAAACCTCCGGAGAACTGTCTTCAGCGATATAGGCGACCTCTTCAACGGTTGAAAGGTAGTCAACTGGAATGACGGTACAGTTGTTTTTCCACGAAGCATAAAAACTGTAAATCCACTCCGGCCTGTTCTCAGAGAAGATCAGAACTCTTTGGGTCGTATGGGAAAACAGCGTTGAATAATAGGCCGCTTCTTTAAGAAGGTCCGGG
Source organism: uncultured Desulfocapsa sp. (assembly GCA_964409855.1). GTDB lineage: Bacteria > Desulfobacterota > Desulfobulbia > Desulfobulbales > Desulfocapsaceae > Desulfocapsa. Next base: position 15,909 of record CAYPEU010000027.1, on the reverse strand, counting down.
TAGCTGATCTCTCTGTTTTTCCATTTCAGAGCTGTTTTCTCATGATTGCGTAAAAACATCTAATTCCTGCTGACAGTTATAGGTATAAGTGATTTTCTAAAACCAACGGGCCATGCTGCTCCCCCGGCATACGAAAAGTTCTCTTGAGCAGCGGCAAAACCGACACCTTTTGTTCCGTCGGCCACAACCACTCGTTTTCCCATTAAATTCCACATGGCTGATACCATAAAATATCCTTTCTTGTCACATCAAAAAGCAGCTCCCGATGAGTAAACGAAAAAGTCCCATGGAGCCCCTGATGTCTGCGGTTGAAAAAACAGCTTTTCTCAATCACAGATTTATTTTTTGTCCATGGGATCTTGGGAGTAACATGAGGAATGGAGAAGTTAACCAGTGGCAGGAACAAGGTCTTCAGGAAAGGAATAAGGAAAAAAACACCCCTGCTCACCAAGAGGGGTTAACGTTACTGCAACTTGCTTTGGGGGATTATCAGAACGGTCAGAGCGACGACAACTGACCTATGTTAAATTTTTCCAGGCGATAGATCAGGACATGGCGGGGAATCTGCAGGAGCCTTGCGGCCTGGGAGCGGTTCCCTCCTGCCAGGTTCAGGGCCTGTTCGATGAGGGATTTTTCCACCTCTTCCAGGGAAATACCTTCGGGGGGCAGCTGAAACGTTCCGCTTGGGTGTTGTTTTCCGTTGCCGGGAAGCAGGATGTCCTGGGCAGTGATTTCCGGAGCAGAACGAAGGATAACACTGCGCTCCACCACATTCTGCAGTTCCCTGATATTACCCGGCCAGTCATACTCCTGGAGTTTCTCCAAGCCTGCAGCGCTGAACATAACTTCGGCTGGTGCGTCATGTTTCTTTAAAAAGTGGCGCACCAGAGCGGGAATATCATCCTTGCGCTCTCTCAGTGGCGGCAAATGCAGGGGGATGACCGACAAACGGTAATAGAGATCTTCGCGAAAATCTCCCTGGGTGATGGCATCCTTCAGGTTCCGGTTGGTGGCGGCAATAATACGAACATCCACCTCTTCTTCCTGCTGCCCCCCCACTGCCTCCACTTTTTTCTCCTGCAGGACCCGCAGGAATTTAACCTGCATCTCCGGCAGCAGTTCACCGATTTCATCCAGAAAGAGCGTCCCTCCATCAGCCCGCTGAAATCGCCCCCGATGATCTTTCACGGCACCGGTGAATGCCCCCTTCACATGACCAAAGAGCTCGGATTCGATCAGATTTTTGGCAATGGCAGCACAATTCACCCCAAGAAAGGCTTCTTTTCGGCGGGGACTGTGGTGGTGGATAAGCCTGGCCAGCACCTCCTTTCCTGTCCCTGACTCGCCGCTAATCAGGACGGTGGCCGTTGATTCAGCCACCTTCAATGCTGTATGCAGCAGTTCAGCCATGGCCGAGTTCACCGTCTCCATACCACTGGCACCAGTGAGCCGGTTGACCTCCGCAGTCAGGTTGCGGGTGCGGCGATGTAGGTTGTGCATCTCCAGGGCCTTGGTACAGGAAAGCCTCAACGCATCTCTGTCAAAGGGCTTGGCTATAAAAGTAAATGCACCCAGGTGCATGGCCCGGACCGCCAGTTCAATGGAACCAAACGCGGTGATGATGATTACCGGTATTTCAGGCTGCTCCTCCTTCATCTGCTGCAGGACATCCAGACCATCCACATCGCCCAACTGCACATCAGTGACCACAATATCTGGTTGAGCCTTGCGGAAGAGCGCCAAACCCTCCTTGCCGGAGGAGGCGGCAAGGACCTTAAAGCCCCCCTGGCTCAAGTTGTATTCCGTCACCCGCAGCAGGCTGGTGTCATCGTCAATCAACAGAAGAGTCTTCACTTAAGCACCTGCATCTTGATGAAGGATGGGTAGAGAAACAACGAAAACTGCTCCGCTGCCATGCTCCGGACCAGCCACTGTAATAGTGCCGCCATATCTCTCAACAATACGACTGCTGATGGCCAGCCCCAGACCGGTTCCCTCTTTACGGGTGGAATAAAAAGGAGTAAAGATTTTTTCCCGATCCGCTTTTGGGATACCTGGTCCGTTATCCTGGAAAACAATCTCTATCCCTTCATCCTGCTGCTTCGCCTTTACCTCTATGGTGCCATTACGCTCCAGGGATTCACAGCTGTTGAGCAAAAGGTTGATAAACACTTGAGCCATCTTATCTCCGTCGATCAGAATATGCTCCATCCGGCTCGGGATTTCCATCTTCAGGGTGATGTTTTTTTTCCGAAAATTATTGTCCAGGAGAGTGGTCACCCGTTCAAGCACCTGGGCCAGCGCTTCGAGTCGTGGGCTCTCCAGGCCTGGTGGCTGCTTTCTTGAAAAACGCAGGACCTCTTCCACCGTTGTTGACAGACGGTTTGTTTCCTTGAGCAGAATTTCACTAAACTCATGCTTTGGATGATCCGGAGGAAAATCATCGGCCAGGATCTCAACGGCACCTCGTATTGCGGCAAGAGGATTTTTCACCTCATGGGCAAGAGATGCGGAAAGCTGGCCCAGGGCAGAGAGTTTTTGACTGGCGTGCAGCTGTTCTTCGGCTTCAACCAGAGTAATGGCCTGCTGATGGAGCTTTTTGTAGGAGCGTTCCAGTTGCCGGGAAAGGTCTTGATATTTAATCCGCAGTTTTTTTTCACGACTGGCAATGGCCCCGGTGACAACCCCGGCACCGAAATAGAGCAGGACCTCAGGGAGTTCGGAAAGGTACGCGCTTGGCCCCAAATGGTAGAAATGCTGTAAGTGGGGAATAAAGGCAAGGGAGGTGCAGGCTGCCAGGAACACTCCGCCCCGGATACCGTAGAGTATGGCAGCGACAACAATGGGGAAATAACTGACCCTGCGATAAAAATCATGAAGAATAAGCTTATCGGCGGGGGTAAAGGTATGGAGCAGTCCAACCCCAACAACAATCAGAAGCAGCAGGAGTATATAAGCGTTACGTGTTATGGACATAATCACGGGCGAAGAGGCTAATATTTAATATCTGTTACTGTAACAGATATCATCGCTTCCAGTGGAATGCAATCCTTGATCGTTGGGATTTGCTTAACATTTCATCCCCCCACCGCTCCAGGAGGACATTTTCTTGTGGGCGAAATAAAGAGAGTCAAGTCGCAGTCCAGGATGAAATTGTCGGTGAGTGCTCTGGATTCATTGGTCCGGGCACTGATGCCATAGCCCACTTCTGCGACAAGGCCAAATCGGGCTAAGACAGGGTGTACAGATACTCTCTTTCCCCCTTGCGCTTCACTCGTCAGTGCTTATTTTTGAGTCAGTTTTCAAATACCCTGTCCGATTTGAATGAAGCAATCATGCAATACAAAGAACTCTAAAAAAACCTCTTTTATGTAATATGAACGATTTTATTCTCCAACTTATTATCCTGGCCCCACCGATCCTCCTGGCACTCACAGTTCACGAATTTGCCCATGGCTATGTGGCCTTTCGCCTCGGAGACCCCACGGCTCAGGCCATGGGCAGGCTGACCCTGAATCCCTTGAAACATCTGGATCCCCTGGGCACCCTGGCCTTCTTCATTATAAAAATCGGCTGGGCAAAGCCGGTTCCGGTGAACCCCGCTTACTTTCGTAACCCGCGCAAGGACATGCTCTGGGTAGCCCTGGCAGGACCGGCAGTGAACCTGATACTGGCCGTTATCAGTGCCCTGGCGGTAAAAGTTGTCTGGTTTATTGCTGCCAACATTCCCTATTCACCAATGGCCGAAGCCATTCTTGTTCCTCTCAACCAGGTCCTGATGGCCTCTGTCTGGATTAACCTGGTTCTCTGCATCTTCAATTTCCTCCCCATTCCGCCCCTGGATGGAAGCCGGATTCTGGCAGGCATCCTGCCGCCACACCTGGCCCGCTGGTACGCCTCTGTGGAGCGTTACGGGTTTATTATCATCCTCGTCCTCGCCTTTTCCGGACTGCTGTCAAAGATGATCATGCCGGTGATTTCCTTTGCCAGGAATATTCTCCTGTAAGCCCAGCTAGCTCAAACATAAAAGCCCCCTGTCGACGGATTGTCGACAGGGGGCTTCAATGACTGCTGATGCAGCAATAGCGCTTCTGGTAAACCTTTGTTAAAAATCGTAGCTCAGGCCAAGGCTCACCAGATGTGCTGCGGCATTGGTGAACTCGCCGTTGATGATGCCATTGCTCACATTGCGGCTGGTTTTATAGTCATAGAGGTAGGCCAATCCCAGTTCCATCTGCTCATTGACCCGATACCGGGCACCAAGTGAGTAGAGGTAGGCGTCGCTGTCCGGTAGCTCAAAGCCAAGAGTCGCATCGGGTACAGGGGTCTCATCATAGGCAAAACCACCCATCAGGGTCACAGTCGGGTTCAACTCATAGCTCAATCCTATGCGGTAGGCATCACTGTCATCCCAGTTTTTGGGGATGGATTGATTAAAGACACTCAGTACCGGATGCATGATGGGGGTATCATAATGAAAATCAATACTCTCATACTCTGACCAGTAGGTCCTGTCCCAGGTCAAATCGACAGTGGCCTTGTCAATGGTGTAGGCCATGGAAAGGCTGAGAACAGCAGGAGCCGGGATAGAAACGTTTCCGCCAGTATTCATAGCGTATGGTGCGGGATAGTTGGTCTTCAGGTCCACATTCCCATCAAGATCCATATCTACGTTGGAGCGATAGGTCACAGACAGGTTCATGTTATCCATGGGGCGAAGGGAAGCGGCCAGATTCCATCCCCACTCGATGGTGTCACCGTCCATGGCCCGGCTGACAGCCACTCCTGTACCGGGTTGAACCGCAAAATTGCTCACATCGGCTGTACTGTAAAGCAGACGGACACCGCCGCCCAAAGAAAACATTTCTCCAATCTGGTAAGAAACAGAGGGGTTAATGTCACTAACCGTGAGACTGTACTCCTCGGCATAGCTTCGAGGATAGGGCTGGGTCCAGCGCTTGGACAGTCCGTTCGGGGCTGTGATGGAAAAGCCGAAACGGAAGTTATTCATGTCGGGGGAGACCAAAAATACGGTGGGCATCAGGAAATGCTCCATTTCTGATTCACCGTTATACAGGGGAGTGCGGTTATCCGTATAGTTGACTTGTGAGAGATTAATATAGGTCAGGGCACCTTCGAACTGCCACGCATCTTTCATCCAGGACATGTTGGCAGGGTTATAATAACTGGCATCGGCATGCATGGCCGAGGCAATATTGGCTCCAACCTTGGCCACGGAATCAACAGACTGCTCAGGAATACGATACCCTGAAGCCCAGGCAGACCCGGCTATCAGTATGGAACTCAAGGCCAATACAGAAATCTTCTTTTTCATACTCTTCTCCCATTTCCTTAAAAAAACATTTTGGACCTGCAGGTCCCATAGTACAAACTCACAGGTCATCTTATTGACAATCAACAAAAAAATAGTAACAAAAAAAACACGCACCCCTTACACCAGGAAGCGAAGCGTTCAGAGGTGCCGGAGATTTACCCAATCAGGACGACCAGCTATACATCACCAGTATGCTGGTCGTCCTGATTGGGTAAAAGATTCGGTGCCTATGGACCTTTCGCCTATGACATCATGGCGCCGCCATCATAGAGATAGCGTTTAATCTTATGGGTTGCCGTCTTGATAAAGGGCTCCCGTCTCTCGACTATCCTTGCCAGACGTGATGCTGTTGACAACTGCTCATTTACCTCTTTACGCATGGTGGAGATGAGGGCGTTGATATATTCACGACGCTCGACCCGGGACTGCCCCTGGGTCTCTTCATCGATAAGCTCATAGTCGGGATAAATCCAACCATCAAGCTTGCCGTTATTTTCTACAACCAGGGCTTCCACCACCCAGGAATAGGCGTTCAGCTTGTGTTCGATGGGTTCCGGGTAGACATTTTCACCATTGGCCATGACAATGACATTTTTGGACCGTCCTCGAATATGAAGATTGCCAAATTCATCAAGAGAGCCCAGATCACCGGTGGCAAGCCAGCCATCTTCGGTGAGTACCTCTGCCGAGGCATCAGGATCGTTACAGTATCCCTGCATGATGTTGGGTCCGCAACCGAAGATCTCCCCAATTCCTGTCTCAGGATCAGGGTCAACGATCTTGATTTCGACTCCGGGGATGGGTTTCCCGGCTGAACCCACGACAATGGTGGAATCCCCCGGAGGCCCTCCGGCCAGCAGCGGTGCTGATTCTGTAAGGCCATAGCCGATGAGATAGGGAAATTCTGCTTCTTTGAGAAATTTTTCCACCTCTGGATTCAGGGCAGCTCCGCCTATCCCCATCAATTCCAGATTTCCACCAAAAAACGTTATCAGTTTGGCTCCGATCTTCCGATAAACAAACTTTCGCCCTAAGGAACATCGACAGATCAGCTTGAGCAGGCGGCTCTTTTCGATCTGAGGCAGGACCCTTTTTTTATAGATTTTCTCCATGATCAGGGGAACGGCAAACATCACCTTTGGTTTTTCGTGCTTACAGAGCTTCTGGAGGATTGCTGGCGTCGGGGTCTTCCCGGCATAGGCAATCTTACACCCCTTGATCAGGGGAAGGATGAATCCCAGAGTGAATTCATAGGTGTGTGACATGGGCAGGACTGAAAGAAAGACAGCGCCACTGTCCACTTCAATCATGTTGGCTGCGGAATAGGCATTGGCCGTCAAATTCTTATGGCTGAGCATCACGGCCTTGGAATAACCGGAAGTTCCGGAAGTATAAAGAATGGAAGCGAGATCGTCTTCTCCCATCACAGGAAAAGATACCCCCTCGCCAGCCTCTAACTCTTCCTTCATGGTCATTGCCTCTTCCAGGTAGGAAGAAAAGGGAATTGCATCAACAACACCCGGGGTTCCGGCAGAGTTGTCAAGGGTAATGACCTGACGCAGCTCTTTTTTGTTCAACTCGTAGATCTTCTCAATTTGACGCTGGGTGGTGAAAAGAACCGGAGCCGCCATTTCATTGAGGATATGATGAACATCGGCCTCAGGAAGATCGGGAAGAATGGGAACCGCCACGGCCCCGATACGAACGATGGCAAAATAGGCAATGCCCCAGGTATGAGAATTCTCCGCCAGGATAGCAACACGATCACCCTTTTTCACCCCTTCGCTGGCAAGACGCACAGCAAGGGCGGTGATATGGTCATAAAACTCGCCATAGGTCAGAGGAGTTTCTGTAGCCATGCCGATGGCAGGCTGATCACCATAACGCTCGACACTGGTATCTAGTATATAATTCAGGGTCATCCGTACATCATTCGAATCCGGCATGAAACACCTCTTAAAAACGATTGTTGCCAGGAGAAGCCAGGAACGTATCTGTTGTCCCTGGTGTCTTCGACATGTTCTCTCTGCCAACAATCAGTTGGATATTGGGAAGTTGGTCGCAGAGGACCTCTTTTTTTTTTGGTGCATACTACTTAAAAGTATGTTTTTGGTCAATTAAGAACAAAAATGAATTCCACATGACAGAAAAACCCCTTTCTTTCGAGAGGATAGCTGAATTCTCTTGACAGAAAAAAGCTGACCATATAGAAAACAGGTAAGGAATAGTTCATTGTGGAGGTGTTTTGCCTCGATATTTTGAGGAGGCACAGGAGCCATCAATGTATTCAACTAGACATTTTTCTTCTATGTGTACACGACGCCCTGCCTGTTTTTTTTCACTGCTCGTGTTCTTCAGCTTCTTTTTTTCCTGCACCCTTGTCCATGCTTCAACGCTCCCTGTCCTGACTGATGTGAGCAAATGGCGGGCAGAAAAAACTGCAACCGTTACAATTCCCAGGAGTCCCATTGTACGACAGACACCAAAACCCAGCAAAAAAGTTACTGTCAGCTCTTCCGGGGCATCTCCTGTCATTCTTGGAACTGTTGCTAATGTAAGGACAAAAAAACGGATTGGCCCCTTAGTCACGGCAGCGACTACCAAAAGGCTGAACAGAAAAATTTCTTCCAGAAGTGCCATCATCATTGATGCCGTAAGCGGAAAGACCCTTTTTTCCAGAAACCCTGATTCTCCACGACAGCCGGCTTCCACCATCAAAATCCTGACCGGAATGATTGCCATCAAATCGCTTACTCAAACCGAACCGGTTTCTGTGAGTCGCAAAGCTGCCAAACAGCCCCGCTCTAAAATCTACCTGGATCAGCGTAAAAAGTATAAGGCCAATGATCTGATCAATGCCGTTCTCCTGGCCTCTGCCAATGATGCCAGTGTTGCCCTGGCTGAAAAAATCGCAGGCAATGAAAAGGCCTTTGCCAAAATGATGACCCTGCGTGCCAATCTCTGGGGTGCCAAACAGACTGTGTGCAAAACTGCCACAGGCCTTACAGCCAAAGGACAAAAAAGTACTGCCCGTGACCTGGCCACCATCTTTCGTCATGCCATGAACGACAAGGAATTCTCCAACAGGATGAAAAAAACCAAGACCAAAACCACCTACGGTAAGCTCCTGCGAAACCACAACAAGGCGTTGTGGCAGGTCAAAGGCACTCTGGGCGGCAAGACCGGCTATACCAATGCAGCCAGGCAAACCTATGTGGGCAAATTCAAACGGGGAAAAGACGAGATTATTGTTGCCATCATGGGCAGTGAGACCATGTGGACGGATATCAAACGTCTGGTCGAGTATGGTTTCCAGAAAAAGATCGCCCTCTCCGATGAGCTCGATGCCCTCAGCTTAGAGACAGAACTGGTTGCTCAACTTCAGAATTAGTTCTGCAGGAAACAAGGCAAACCCTTACAACCTCCTTACTCTTTCCACTGTCAAAGTCACGGCACCATACTCTTCTTCTACCGTCCCCCACAGCATATAGGGGCAATTGGAGAAAAGCTGAGGGGCGTACCGACGATACACCTGAGGGAAGAAGGTGGTTTCCACCAGCCCGGTTTCATCTTCAAAGGTCAGAAATTGCATGACCTCCCCGGTTTTTGTCGACACCAGCTTGCCGCTGAGCAACCAACCGGCAAACACAACCTGTTTTCCTTTGCAGTGCGCAAGCTCGCTGGCCCGGGGCCGTCCCTGCAGCTTGCGGCCATACATAAGCAGAGGGTGCTCCTTACAGAGAAAGCCGAGCACCTGATATTCCCGGCGCAGCAACTCCCTGCGGTCAAGCGGCTTCAGACATGGAGCGGCAGGCAGCTGCAAGCTAAACAGGGGGCTGCTCTTCTGTTTCCTTGCCAGACAGCGAAACTGAGCAAGCTCCCAAAAAAGATTGGCCCTGTTCCTGTCCCTGGTCAGGCCATCCAGGGCTCCTGCCTGAATCAGGGCCCTGGCCTCGTCTTTTGCAGGCCGGACCCGCTGCCAGAAATCAGCGCTTGAAGAAAAAGGTCGTTCCCCTCTGCAGTGCAGGACCCTCTCCATCACCTCTGTTGACACACCCTTCATTGCCATCAATCCCACCCGGATACTCTTTTTACTCCCCTTCCATCGGATTCCACTCTTGCCCACACAGGGAGGCAGGATACGCAGTCCCAGCCGTTTTGCTTCTGAGACATAGGCAAAGGTAGAGTAATAGCCACCCTGGTTTGCAATCACTGCTGCCATGAACTCGGCTGGATAGTGAGTCTTCAGGTATGCAGCCTGAAAAGAAACACGGGCATAGGAGGCGGAATGCGGTTTACAGAAGGAGTAGCCGTCAAAGCTCATCATCATCTGCCACAACTTCTCCCGCGTCTCTCTACTCACCCCCTTGGCTGCACAGCCCCTGTCAAATTCCTGCTGGTAATCTTTCAGGCGCAGTTCCCTGTCCTTTTTGGAGAGCACCTTGCGCAGCCCGTCTGCCCGGGCATGACTGAATCCTGCCAGGGCCACTGCCACCCGTGAGACATCCTCCTGGTAAACCATGAGCCCGAAAGTCTCGTCCAGGACCTCGGCCAGCTGCGGATGAAGATGCTGCCAGCTGCCGCCACGCAAACGGCGCACATACTCGCGCACGAAATCATTGGCTGCCGGACGAATGATGGAAGACTGGAGCACAAGCTGCTCAAAGTCTCCGCTTGCTGCCCGTTGCTGGAGCAGACGCATGGCAGGGCTTTCAATATAAAAGCAGCCCATGGTCTTGCCTGCCGCCACCGCCTCGCAGGTCTTGCCATCCTCTTCCGGCTGCCAGTATTCCTCGTCAAAACTGCGGCCGCTGTCCTGTATGGATGCAATAGAGTCCCGGATCACGCCCAGGCTGCGATTGCCGAGGAGGTCTATTTTCACCAGCCCTGCCTCTTCGGCCCCATCCTTGTCCCACTGCATGATGGGAACGCCCTTGGCAGCCTGCTCCACCGGCACATAGTCTGTCATTGGTTTCGGGGTAATGACTACACCGCCGGGATGGACGGAGATATGGCGCGGGATACCGATCAGTTTCGAGGCCAGAGTTATAATCTCCGACCAGGGCGAGGCCAGCACCTGTCGCTTCCAGGCAGGCAGTCTTTGCAGACACGAGAGCAGCGAATCCCCTCTGCCGCCTCGCAGACCCGAGAGACGTTTGTTCACCCCGGAGATCTCTCCCGGAGGCAGGCCAAAGGCCTTGGCTGTTTCTCGTATGGCCATGCGCGGTTGAAAACAGATATGGGTGGAAACCATGGCCGCATGACTGCCATACTCTTTCAAGACCTGAGCCAGCACTGCATCCCGTTCATCCCAGGCAAAGTCGATATCAATATCCGGAGGGTCACTGCGACCGGGATTGAGAAAACGTTCAAAGTAGAGATTGTGTTTCAAGGGACAGACATTGGTAATCTCCAGACAATATGCCACCAGGGATGCTGCACCTGATCCTCGCCCACATATGCGGGAAGGGCGATGGTTGCCGTTTGCCTGACAACGATGGACAATATCCCGCACCACGAGGAAGTAGGAGGAAAACCCCATGGAATCGATCACCCGCAGTTCATACTCCAGCCGCTCCACCACAGCCTCGGAAAGATCAGTGCCGTAACGCTTGCAGGCGCCCCTGTAAGCTGCCTGACGCAGGGACAACACAGCACTGTTTCCCTTGCCCTCCCAGGGAGGCATGACAGTTCCAAAGCTGGGGCCGGCAAAACAGCAACGCTCGGCCAGATGAGTGCTTGCAGCCGCAACTTCAGGCCAGACAGCAAAGCGCTCCCGATAGATGGCCGGAGGCTCCAGCCAGGCAGGTGCGTGTTGGTCGCTCTGTGGTTTCAAATCCAGACGACTATTTTCCCTGATCGCCTGCATGAGCAGAAAGAGATCTCTCTCCTTCTCCTCGCCCAAAACAGCAGCAGGGGTGACCACCGCAGGAATTCCGTACTCCAGCGCCCATCTTCGCAGTCGTCTGCCCTGTTCCGTAGGCCTGTTTCCCAGATCTGCGGCCAGATCCAGCCCATGCTTTTGTAAGCCCTGCAAAAATGAAGCAGAATCGGACAACAGCAGAAGCCCATCACCCCGTGCCGCAACTTCCCTTTCCAGCGAAAAGAATTGCTTCCCCTTTCTCCTGCTGATCAAATTGGATAAATTGGCATAACCAGTACTATCCTTCACCAGGCAGATAACGGACGCACCATTTTCAAGCCCAGTAATTTCTGCCCCTACCAGTGGACGGAGTTTCTCTTTCCTGCAGGCGGCAAGGAAGGGCCAGAGCCCTGCAAGACTATTGCGGTCAGTCAAGGCCAGGCCGGAATATCCCATCCCCTTTGCCAGACTACAGAGCTTCGCCGGAGAGCTGGTTCCCTGCATCAGGGAATAAAAAGAACGAAGAGAGAGAGGAAACATAATTCAGACGGCTGTTCCCAAGCGAATAGCGGTGCTCCCAAACCTGGCACACACTCTATCCATGGCAGCCACCATCTTTTCCTGCTGTTGCTCCTGAGGTGAGTTGAGGACAAAAAGGGTCTGCTGCCGTGAACGGGGAAGAAGACGGTCACAGATCAAGACACAACTGCGAAGCCGGACACGTCGCTGCCATGCCCGATCCAAGGCCGTCAAGGTCAGCTGTCGAAGGAGAAAGTCATTATCCGTGCCTCCTGCCTTTGTTGCCTGCCGCACCGAACGTCTCCCGTCACTATAGCTCAGACGAACACCTACCCGCTGTCCGACCTTTCCCTCCTGGCGCAGCTGCCTGCCGAGCTCATGGACCAGTGAGGTGAGGACTCCCTGCACTTCACTGCGCTCAGCAGTATCATCCTCAAAGTGATATTCACGGCAGAGCTGACCGCTCCCGGCCCCTCCCGGCAAGACAGGTATCCTGTCCTGTCCCCGGCTTGCCTCATAGAGATATTCACCACGTTTCCGAAAGGGAACAGCCAGCTGCTCCCGGCTCAACTGCGCCAGCTGCCCGATACGTTCCAGGTTAAAATCCTGCAGCAAGCCAAGCTCTTCACGACTGACTCCGGGAAGCATCGACAGTGGCAGGGGAGCAAGGAATTCGGACTCTTCACCCGCTCCCACGATATATTCCCCCAAGGGCCGAACCATTCTCGACGCCACCTTGGACACCAGTTTATTCGATGCCAGACTCCAGACCGGATCCAGTCCCAGCTCTTTTTGCACCTGCTTGCGCAGCTGCCAGGCAATATCCGGAGCAGGGCCGAAGAGCCGATGAGTGCCGGTGACGTCCATAAAGAGGTGCCCGTCCTCCTCTCCCTGCTCCACCAGCGGTGTGTAGTGAATAACCTGGGCCACCAGAGCACTCATGGCCCTGCGGTAGAGCCTGGGCCTAGGCATCAGGATCTGGGCTCGCCTGCAGTAGCGGCGTGCCCGATCCAGCCGCATCCCCTTGCGCACGCCATCCCCATAGGCCTCTTCACTCATATCATAGACCAGGGCCCTGGCCGCCTGTGCCGGGGCAACGATTAACGGAATCCGCTTCAGAGAACTATCCTGGAGGCGTTCCACGGCCACGGCAAAGTCAGTGACATTCAGATGGATGATAGATCGATCGCGCATAGATAGATTTAAAAAAGATGAAGAGGAGGCTGGTGTTTGAGTAGCAGAGAGGTCTCTAGAGTGCTTGGACACTCATGTTTTACTTTAAAGTAAAAAACTGGTCATCCAGACCAGGTTCGAGCCTAGGTCCTTTGGACTTCCTTACGCTCCTCGAAGCTGCCGGGAGTTTGAAAACTCGCTTCGCTCAGACAGTTCAAACTCCTTAATCGATATCTTCTGCGGTGCTCAGCTAGTGCCAATGGGAGGATGTATGTCGTCCCTTCAAGGGGTTATCAATGCCGAATTCTCTGGACCCGGATCTTTACTCTTTCATTCGATGTTGAATGTTGGACGTTTGATGTTCGATGTTCACTTCAAGGTAGCCATAAGTTTTTGAAACAAGACACTATGACAAAATCCTTCTCAGCAAAGCAGCATCTCTGGGGGCCTGGGCCCGAACATGGTTGTTGAAAAAGATCACACCCTTCTCTGCCTTGGAACGCAGAGAAGAGAGATAACGTTTATTCCACTCTTGCAGCTCTGTTTCTGAATAGGAATAATCAAACTTTTTCTGCATATTACCGGATTGCCATCCCTGTTGGTTGCGGCCATGGAAGCGGACAAAGAAGAGAGAGGGGTTGGTGACAATGTCCAGGCAGGGAAAGAGCATGGGCAGAGAAGGTGCATCCACAGTCACCAGGGTTACCCGCCTTCGCTCCAGTTCGGCAAAAACAGAGTCCCTGGCCCAGGAGATATGACGAAACTCTATGGCCAAAGGAAATCCCTGCAGCCCGTCCAGAAGATGCGCCAAATAACATCGATTGTTCCGGGTCCAGTCAAAGTCCGGAGGCAACTGGATAAGGATAGCTGCCAATTGCTGCTGCAGGGGCTTGATCCCCTCCCGATACAGTTTCAGTTCCTGTCGCCAGTCCCGGTCCCGCTCGTGGGTGAGAGTCCGGGTCAGCTTAGCGGCAAAAAGAAAACTGTCCGGAGCCTTGGCTATCATGCGGCTGATGGCCTCAGCTCGGATCATCTGATACCAGGTGTAGTTAAGCTCAACAATGGGAAAGGAGTTGGCGTAGAGGGACAACATCTCCGGAGCCCGAGTGCCCTGAGGATAAAAACCGCTGTCCACCCACTCGGTATAGGAATAACCGCTGGTGCCTATGAGAACAGGACAGAGATCGTCTTGAACCTCCATCACTCCTCTTTTTTGTTCCCGGGCTGCACGCATCAGTGCTCTGATTGCCGCTGGCTAAAACCACTCGACTGGCTTCTTATGACACCCACCACCTTTCCCTGCACCAGGAGGTCGGAAAAGGGGTAACGGGTCGGATTGAATTTTTTATTTTCCGGGCGCAACTCGATGTAGTCAGGCCCCAGAAAAAAACGCTTCACTGTGGCCTCTTCTTCCTGAATGAGTACGGCCACAATCTCCCCGTTTTCCGCATACTGCCTGGGCTCGCAGACCACCAGATCCTCGTCTAGTATTCCAGCATCCTGCATGGAATCCCCCTGAATACGCAGGCAGAAAAGGTTGTTGCCGGGAAATAGCTCGGTGTCCACAACCACGGAGCCGTCCCATTCCTGCTGGGCATACATGGGCAACCCGGCAGTGATTCGTCCTACCACAGGCAGCTCTCGGACTCGCTCTCTCCCTTTCACCACAGGATTCTGCGGCAAGATACGAATTGAACGACTGTAATGCCCCTCCCGTTCAATCACCCTCTTCCGTTCCAGCTGACTGATCAGCTGGGCCACGGCATTACGACTGACGCCAAGATCATCTGCCGCCTGCCGCAGACTGGGTGCCCGTCCTTCCTGCTCCAGACTCTCCTGAAGATACTCAAAGAGCAATTGCTGTTTTTTGGTCAAATCCATAGCTCCTCCACAAATGTCCATGTACTTTTCTCCATTACACCAGAAACCCGAAAAATGTCAATGTACTTTTGTGCTGGACAAAAAAATATTCAACAGCTGGTGGTTCTCTGACAGTGTGGGAGTCCACAAAACAACAGACCACTACTCCCCGTTCTTTTTGAGAAAACAGAAAAAAAGAATAACGGGCTACCCACTTAGAGATCACTCAAAAACAAATCAGGAGGGATGAGGTGGAAGATAGATAGGGCTGCAAGAGTGGATGACGAGATACAAGACAGTGGCGTCTGTCATAAGTCCGCCAGAGAGACAGCCGGCATCCGCCAAAAGGGCATCGATAACTGCCGCTGCCCTGGTGCCTCTCTTCCCGCAAGATCGAGAACCATTTTCTCTAATTCTTACGCTGCCACACCTATCTACAAAGCCTGCAACACTATTGTTGGAGAAAAACGACACTTTTTCAAGCCAATGCCACATACCTGCCCGCCACCACACCTTTGTACCACATAAGTGTGGTGGCGGAGCATAGCGCATCATTCAACAAAAATACAAATAATATAAATAAGATACCCACAAAACCAAACCTATCTGGCGAAAATCTACAAACTGGCATCGCTAATGCAACATAAAAGACAAAGAGACAAATAAAGAAAAAAAAATCAAAATGATACGGAGGACACCATGACTACAAACACACAAACTACAACTCAAAATCAGGTTGATGCTGGATACGAAACCTCTAAGTTTGCTCTCGGCGTAGGAGTAGCTGCTGCGGCAATGATCGGAATCTGGGCCTCTGCCTGCATGGCAAGCGCAATTCTCAACAACGGACTTGGCGGGATCATCAGAGGATTATTCAGCGCCATTACTGGAAGCTGATACCTGTAAGCAAACACTCTCTGCAAAAGAGAGCTCACAGATAGGGAGGACACCATGACTACAAACACACAAACTACAAGCAGAAATCAGGTCGATGCCGGATACGAAACCTCTAAATTTGCTTTCGGTGCAGGAATTGTCATGGCCGCTCTCGTTGGCCTTTGGGGTACAGCCTGCATGGCAAGCGCACTGGTCAGCGCTGGTCCCCTGAATGTACTGAAGGGCTACTTCACCGCAGTAATCGGCTGATATAAATTGAATA
>CAYPEU010000026.1:0-30605 GCA_964409855.1 uncultured Desulfocapsa sp. | reverse complement strand
ACACTGCGCCCTATTTCATCCTGGGTCCAGGCCATGCACATCTCATCGGTACCCATGTCCGGACCGGGAATATACTCAATGGCATGTTTAATGGAAGAGGCAAAGGCGCGGATGAGCAGCTCCTTTCGCTCCTGGTCCATTTTCGGGTCAGCATAAATGACCGCTTTGCCGCCGCCATGGTGGAGTCCTGCTGCGGCATTTTTCAGGGTCATTGCCCTGGCCAATCTGACAGCCTCAACAGTAGTGACATCAGGGGCCATGCGTACTCCGCCGATGGCTGGGCCGCAGGCAACATTATCGATGACCAGAACAGCCTTCAGGTCGACGGATGGTTCACAGATATGGATAATTTTCCAGGGGCCAAGATCAGATACCAGATCAAAAAGATGTTCCACCAATCACTCCTTGTCTCTCTTCTCTCACAAAAGGATACTTTGAAAAATGAACTCTCCGGTTCGAAGACAAGGAACAGCGAAAACAAAAAATGCAGCCTATTAGTTACAAAAGGGCATTTTAATTTTCGCTGTAACGCAGTATTCGGGGCAGAGAGCAATTTTTCAAGGTGGCCTGAACAAAAAACCTCCTCTTATCTAAAGCTTATAAAAGGAAGGTCCAGCCGGTCAAGAGATAAACGTCGTGGTGATGAAAAGAGTGGGGAAACAGCAAAAATGCTCCCTGTCTCTGCAGAAAAGAGTTTCACTCTCCTTGCAAGCTCCTGATAATTTCCGGATCTGACTCATCTTCGGCCAGCAGAATATGACAGGTTTCACAGTCCTGGGGAATGACTGATCCGTCTGCTGCCTCAAGGGTATCGTTATGGCAACGGAAGCAACCTCCGTCATCATGGTGTCCCAGGTTGCTTTGGTAGGTGTTCCAGTCAATCTTCATATTCGGATAGATGTTTTCACGATAGGCCTCCTGTAAGGATGCTGCCGCCTGGGTTATATGATCACCTTTTTCCCTGGCCAGCTCAGGATAGTGTTTTGTATACCAGGCCGGCAAGGCGATTGCTATCGCCTGCAGAGCCTGCTCCTTTGAAGGGTAGTCCGCTGTGATCAGTTCCATGCCTTTCTTTTTGACAAAGGGAAGTTCTGTGGAAATCATACCATTGGAAATTTTTCGGTCCAGTGACTCCTCTGGAGAGAAATAGATGTGGGCTGGGCGATTATGACAGTCAACACAATCCATTTCCTTGCTCCCATGTTCCGGGGATCCTGAGTGGTTTCCAGCTGTAACTTCAGGATTTTTAAATATGATCTCGCTGCCATCAGCTTTAAACAGGTGGACCTCGGAGATAAGCTCGCGAAATTCATCCTCATAGGTGTACATGATTTTATTTTTATTGGACACATGCCAGTGAATACCACGGGCCCCGGTACCCTGCCCTCCGGAGCCTAGTTTCATAAGGAGAACGGTCTGCAGATGCGTGTTCTTTTCATCCTCTTCATATCTGTCCGTTATCTTGAGTTTGTCACCATGAAACAGTTCGGGCCGGTGACATTCTTCACACGTTTCCTTGGCTGGCCGCAACCCGTGGGTGGGCATCCGTATCGGTCGGTTGTATGCTCCGATGGTAACCGATACCACCTGCCGTATGCCGGCGATCTTCGAGGAGACAAAGTTTTTCAGGCCTGATCCGACATGGCAGTCAACACAGGCAACCCGTGAGTGCGGAGAAATCTCGTGCGCCTTGGCTTCAGGACTCATGGCAGTATGACAGAGTGTACCGCAAAACCGCTGGGTTTCACTGTAATGGTGCCCTGTGTACCCCACCAAAACAACGACAATAAAGTTGCCTACGGCAAGAAATGAGGCCAGGAAGATTAGTTTGCGGAAGTTGGTTCTCTCGGTAACATGTGAGAAGTGGTCTTTAATATACTTGTAGCTGCATGGTGATTCTTTATCCGGCCCGGAGCCGATAAAAAAGAAACCTATGAAAAAGATACCGTGTCCCATGATAAAGAGAGGGGTGAGAATGCCATAAACCCAGGCACCGAAAAGAGGGCTGTGAACAACTTCCAGAACATCAAGAAGGGCGCAGACAATAAGAAGAGGAAAGGTGACACTGATTATAATCATCCCCGTCAGGGAAACTTTATTACGCCTGAAACCTTTGAAAAAAATTGACGCTGCCTCTGTAAATTTTATCATTACAAGGTCTCCTTCAGTTCACCAGAACGGTGAGAATCGTTAAAAAACGCAGTGGTGGTACCCATTATGGAAAACAACAGAACAGTCATGCAGCGTCCGGCTATTCCCTTCTCTCCTCCTCCAATTCCTGGCCACGATCGGCTATCTTTGCCAGGAGAGCCAGTTCTTCGGCGAGCAGGTCGATAAGATCGTCAACGGTCAGAATACCCTCCAGACCACCGTCTTCATTGACCACCGGCAGGCGGCGGATGCCTTTACTGCGCATGCGCTGCAGTGTGTCCCAGATACCCTCTTTTTCCCCGGCTGTTATCAACTCCGGACCCATCACATCTCCGGTGGTCACCGAATCAAGATCCACCTGTGCTGCAATGAGTTCCACAACGATATCACGATCAGTGACAATACCGACCGGAAGCACGAGATCTCCCTGTTTTTCAATCACCACCACATCACCGACATGGTGCGTGCGCATGAGCTGGGCCAACTCAACTATTCCCGTGTCTCTCTCTGCAACAATCACTTCCCTGGTACAAAATTCTCCGATGGACATAGCACCCTCCTCTATTTTTGTGTCGATTGATCGGTGTCAAGGTCATCAAAATCCTTGCGGATTACACTGTTCTTTTCCCGAAAACCCTTGCCATCGCCGTAATCTAAAAAATTTTTATAACGGCTGTGGCTCGTCCTGGTTCGATGGGCATGCTTTATGGGACACCAATACTGTTCCGTCCTGCCTGCTATTTCCTGAACATACCCGATAAGGCCGGTGAAATATCCGCAGTAGCAGCAGTTGATTTTTTCAATCAGGTTCAGGTAGCTTAGATATTGCCTATCAATAATAATATAATCACTGCGCTTCACCTTGGGAATGGAGTACACGGGGAAACAGATCATCTGGTAGATGGAAGCCACAAGGTCCATGAACAGGGCGGGCAACAGGCAGGACCAGATCACCGGCACAGTGAGTATGTTCAGCAGGTCTGCATCACTGAGATAGCGGCGGATGCTTTTAACAAGTCGCCTATTTTTCTTTTTCACTTCCTGTTGAAAATGGACCTTCTTGTCCCGAACCTCGTAAAAATATTCTTTTTCTTTTTTCTGCAGCTCAAGGAGCAGTTCCTGTTCAAGCTGTTTTATCCTGATCAGCAGTTCCTGCAGTCTGTTGTTCATCCGGAATCCTGTCCTAATGGTTAGTTGGTGCCCGCCCGCAAACAATCTTTTCGCTCAAGCTCTTCATTATACGTAAGTCCTCATTTCTGGACAGACACTACTTGGTGCGCGCTTCTTCCATAATCTTGAAAATCGTTTCCCGCGTTCCATCCTCGATTTCAAGTTCATACATCCCCATTTCCCTTTCCCAGACCTCTTGCGGGACATGAGCTTGAAGTTCAAGGATATGGTAGCTTTCTATGTTCAGTCCAATACCGGCCAGGGGGCCTGCAAAGCTGGGATCACCACCTTTAAAGGTCTGGGCCATGATCCGTATGCTGGCAGGCTGGTTGATTCCGAGGACAATGAACAGGTTCTCCACCCCATGCTGCTCAGCCAGATTTTTCACTTCTTCCTGTACCGTAAGACCTACGGCGCCTGCAGCAGTTCAGACGAAACAGGCCGTGGACTCATAAACGATCTCGGCACCCGCAGCCTTGAGGCAGTTGCTGATCGTTGTCCCGGAAATGTCATCTCGTTCTCCAAAGACGATGGCTTTTTTCCCTTGTAACATATCTCCACTCTCCTCATTTTGGTTTTAAAGTCTTGGATTACGCTCCAGGATGAATGAAACCCCGTCCAGCAAGTTGGTGCAGCGGCCCAGAAAGAGGCTTGCCCGGGAGAGAAACATGGCCCGTTTTATTTCCCCCCTGCGCATGGCTTCCATGGCATGACCGATGTAGGGGATTGCAGATGGGATATGCCCTTGGGTCGGGGCAAAACCAGGCATGCCGATCCCCTCAATCCAGGAGTTCATCTCAGATTTTTCAAGCTGTTTTGCAAGGACCGCCATGGCCGCGATTTTACGATAATTCTTAGACGCAACATCGCCGGAACCGGCAAACTCCATGATCTCCGGATTCTGCAGTTCGGCGGCATAACGGTCAATGTCCGTACACTTCAGTCCAAGGCTCTCCAGGGGAGCCAGCAGATAATGACGGAATACCGCTTCATCAGAGGTGCCGGCGCTCACAGGAATCGTACCCACGGCCCCAGGCTCAAGGCGGATAACCGGGTTTACGCCATCATCCGCACTTATAAGCAGGGCGGTACAACCAAGACAGTCGTCGAGAATGGGAAGTTCATGTTCCAGGAAGGATTGGAATTTCATCCCGAGTTTGGCAAGTGAGCCTCCGCCGATAACAACGACACGCTTATACAGGCCCGCCTTAACCATGGCCGCTGCCGTGATGATGGCCGATGCAGGTGCTGCGCAGAAATTCTTGATATCCATGCCCGAGGCCTTGCTGCAGCCGCACATTTCTCCCATGGCCTTGGCCATACCGCCTCCGCTTCGCTGATATCTGTCGCCGCATGCCTCTTCGCCGCAGCTGATCAGAAAATCTATTTTTTCAGGAGCAATCTGTTCACGATGCAGGAGCCAGGTAAGGGCTAAAGCTCCAGTGGCCTTGGTACATGCATTTTCAAGCAGGTTGTATGGACCGAGATTTTCATCCCCCCCTCCTTCCGCCCGCTCATCACCGTGGAACCAGCCGTAATCTTTGCCCTCTGAGCCCATGGGCAAAACAGAGGCCTGGGACGAATCCTGCTGTGCATGATTTTGTCCATTTTGGCCAGGTGTGGCAAGAGTGGAAGCGAAACCGGTCAACAGAGGATGATCTGCAAGACGTTCTCGCAGTTCTGCCAAAGCGGTCTCATCCATGGTGAAAAGAGGCGGGTTCAGGACATCTGCGAACTTGAGCAGGCCGTAGAAGGTTGTCTGGTCCAGGATTTCTCCAAATTTTCCTGTGCTGCTGTGACCAGTTTCTTCTTCAAACCAGGGCCTGGGAATATTTTTCAGGTCATCGGGAGAAAGGTTGCCGATAAAGGTCTGATTGGGGGGGTAGGAGAGGGCTTTGTTGTAGGAGCGGAGCGAGTGAGCAAAGGACTCCCCAATGGCAGGATTGCGGGTTATCTCCCGCCGTGGCTTGGAGCCATACTGCACAAGGTCCGGTACATGGACCAGGCAGTAGGAACAGTTTTTGATGACTGGAGATGATGTCATATCGGTCATATTAAAAAAGAATATGGAATATCGAACAGCTAAGCGAGCCTGCGAGACTCCCAGGAATATCGAACCGCAGAAGCAAAAGAAAACACTTCGGTGTTTGACATTCCCTGTCCGATATTCTGCGGTTCATTTTTTTAGCCGGTCTAAACCGGCACCTCATGCCCCTTGTACAGCCCCCTGATGGTTTCCGCATAACGAGTCTCTATTTCTCTTCGTTTCAATTTCAAGGTCGGGGTCAGCAGACCGTTTGCAATGGACCATTCATCCAGGAGCAGACCGACGGAACGAATCCGGGCATTGCCGGGAAATGCATGGAGCAGTCCTTCAAGTTTATCGATGACAGCCTGTTTGGCAGCAGCTGCCTGCAGCGATGAAACATCGCCTGGATCCAGACCGCATTCCCTGGCCAGTTCTTGCCATGCGGAAGAGTGCAGCACCAGTAGGGCAGCAAGATAGGGCCTGGACTCGCCAATCACTATCACATGATCGACAAGGGGGTCAGCTGCAATGATCATCTCCAGGTCTGCAGGGGGCACTTTTTCACCGGTTGAGGTGACGATGATCTCCTTGAGCCGCCCACAGATATGGATGACGTCATTGTCCATTTCCGCCACGTCACCGGTATGGAGCCAACCCTCGCTGTCAATGGCCGCTTTGCTCATATCCGGCTGCTTCCAGTAGCCTGACATGCAGCCAGGGCTTTTTACCAGCAGTTCATTATCATCGCCGATACGACATTGGACACCGGGCAAGGGAAGCCCCACCGAGGCAGGTACATTGTGCTCCAGACGGTTGGTGCTGATCACAGGTGCTGTCTCGGTCAGTCCATAGCCCTGGATCAGGGGAAGCCCCAGGCTGAGGAAAAACCTGGAGACACTCTCCTGCAGGGGGGCACCGCCGCTCACGGCAAGACGGATTCTGCCGCCAAGCCGGTCCACTACCTTGGCCGCTGCAATACGCTGCAACAGAGGCCAGAGCATGGTTTTCCGCAAAGACGAGGATGAAGCTCGTCCCTGGGAGGCTTCAAAATGACGCCAGCCTGTATCGAGTGTGAGTTGAAACAGCCACTTGGCGAAGCTGCTCTTTTGCTGCAGCTGATTCTGGACCTTGGCATAGACCTTCTCAAAGATGCGCGGCACAGAGATAATGATCGTGGGCTGTATGGTTCGCAGGTCTTCCGCCAGATCCTCCATGGAGCGACTGTAGGCGACCGAGCATCCAGCCATCATCGGTGTATAATAACCTGCCGTGCGTTCAAAGGTATGGGAGATGGGCAGGAACGAGAGTAGAATATCAGAGGAGTAACAGGGAATTACCTTGAGGATGGCCTCCGCATTCCAGAGTATATTCTTATGCGAGAGCATCACGCCCTTGGGTGGACCGGTGGTTCCCGACGTGTAGACGATGGTTGCCAGGCTGTCAGGATCATCACCATGGATGCTGATCTCATTGCCCTCACTGGGCAGCCATGCACGCATTGAAACGGTGGCAATACCTGCGGCCTTTGCAGGAGAGTTTTCCTCCAGGCAAAGCACCTTGTCGAGCTCCGGAAAAGAGGTTGCATGGGGGACAAGCTTCAGCCATTGTTCGGCTGTCCCTGTCAGCAGCAGCCTGCTTCCCGAGTCTTTCAGGAGAAAGGCAATATTTTCAGGACTGTCCCAAGTGTACAAAGGAACCACTACCAGGCCAAGGGCAAGGGCGGCCTGCTCGAAACAGACCCACTCTATGGAGTTGGCAAGCAGAAGCGCTACCCGGTCGCCCGGTGCAAGTGACTCTGTTTGCAGCCCCTGCTGCCATCTCGCAACACGCTTGCCGATTTCCTGCCAGCAGTAGGTGACCCATCTGTTCTGCTCCCTGTCATACTGCTGGTAGGCGGGAAGTTTGGGCGTCCGTTCTATCCGGCATTTGAGCAGACCGGGGAGGGTTCCGGCCTCGGCCGCGGAAATAACATCCAGAATTGTGGTGGCAGCTGTATCGTCTTTCATCACTCTTCCCTCCTCTCTGTATCGGGCCGTTCAATCTCCATCTGCGAAAGCGAGGTGTAGACAGAGGCCAAGTCAGGCTCGCCGCAGTGGCGCAGTATCTCGGAACGTACCTCATCGCGCAGTTTGACGGCTCCATTCCAATCGCTGCCTGCTGGCATGACCGGTTTAGCGATGATAATAGTGACCGCCCCTTTGCGAGGGAACCAGGAACCACCCCGGAGTTTGCTTCTGGTGCCGCGGAGTGTGAGCGGGAGAACAGGAATTCCGGTCTGGGCCGCTGTGACAAAGGCACCCATCTGAAAAGGAAGCAGGCCGGACATGCGTTGCAACGTGCCTTCAACAAAGAACATTGGCCGCTTGCCTGACGCGGCGATCCGGCCAATCCTGCGCGCACCTTCCACCCCTTTCTCCACATCGAAGCGCTCGATAAAGATTGCATCCAAACGGGAAAGTATCACCCGGGCGAAAAATTTTCCGGCCAGCTCTGCCTTGGCCACAAAGTTACAGCTCATGGGCAGGGCTGCAGCAAGAACGAGACCGTCCAGGTAGCTGGCGTGATTGGATGCCAGAATTATCGGCTGATCAGCTGGTATATTCTCAAGGCCGCGGATGCTTACCCGCGTACCTGACAAGAAACAGAGTATCTTGAGTGCCCGACGAACCACTTTCCACCGCAACTTGACACTGGGCAGCAGGGCAACGAGCGCCCAGAGAGGCACTCCAATGAGGCCAAACAGCAGCCAGCAGTATGATGCGTAGAGATAAGCGCTTGCCCTGCGCATGATCCTGCGGGTCTGCGGCAGGATTCCAGCAACAGAGAGACGGACAAGCTGCAGCCACAGGGCACGTTTTGCCTTACCGATCTCCCCTTTTTCATAAAGTTCCCGGCTTGCAGCCCGTCGTATCTTGCCGCTTGAAGTTTTCAACACTGTGCCCGGTGGAGCGATAACCACCTCGTCCGGCGGCATGCCCAACAGGTCGACTGCGGTGTTGATGATCTGCTGGTGCAATTTTTCCTTGGTTGCCGGATCCTTTTTCCTCGACTCCGCCAGCACGATCAGCCGTTCAGTACCGGAATCCCGGTCCTGACTGGCAAACACTGCAATGCACCCTTTGCGGATACCCACTATGTTGCCCACTGCCTCTTCCAGTTCATGGGGATACACATTCCTGCCGCCGCGGATGATAATGTCCTTGATTCGGCTGGTGATGAAGACGTCACCCTCGGCAATATAGGCAAGATCACCGGAATCCAGCCACTCTCCTTTAAAAAGACTGCGTGTCTTTTCCGGATTGCGAAAGTAGCCGCTGGTGACCGACGGCCCCTTGAACTGCAGCTCTCCCTGGTGCCGGTCAGGCAGCTCTCTGCCGCTCTCATCAACGATCCTGATCTGGTGACCGATCAGAGGACGGCCACAGGCCACGAATCTTAATGCAGTGGTGTCGTCTTCTGCCGCCACCACTGCCTGGCCCGATTCGATGAGAGGACCACGCCTGACCCGGTCGATGACAGGCCCGCGTCCGAGCGGCGGAAAGGCCAGGCCAACCGAAGACTCGGCTAAGCCGTAGACCGGGGAAGCGGCTTCAGGGCGAAATCCGTAAGGGACAAAACGTTTTTCAAAGTTGATGATTGTTTCCGGACTGACCGGCTCCGCACCGTTGAAGGCCAAGCGCCAGGAACTGAGGTTCAGCCCCTTCAACACCTCATCGTCAAGTCGTCGGCAGCAGAATTCATAGCCGAAATTGGGAGAGGCCGACATGGTGCCGTGATAGTTGTGTATTGCCCACAGCCAGCGCTCCGGACGGGCGAGAAAGGAGAGCGGCTGCATGATGATAAGACGACAGCCGTAGTAGAGACTTCCCAGCCATGCCCCGATCAGGCCCATATCATGATAGAGCGGCAGCCAGCTGACAAAGACATCAGCTGCTGTGACATCGGTTGCCTGGCCCATGGCCCGGATGTTAGCCAGCAGGTTGGCATGGGTGAGGACCACACCCTTGGGGTCGCCGGTGGAGCCTGAAGTGTACTGGATAAAGGCCATATCGCCAGCGCGCACGGGTATGGGGATGAAATTCTCTATTTTCCCGGAGAATGCGTCCACAGTGTCAACCAGCTCAAGCGTCTCCACCTGGGCCTTCAGCAGTCTGGCAATGGGCTTGACCTCGGGCATGGTAATCATAATCTTTGCCCCGGCGTTGCGTAAAATTCCCCGGTGCCTCCTGAGGTGTTCTTCTATCTGGGTAGGACGTGCCGGAGGATAGAGTGGCACTGGAATACCGCCAGCAAGCAGGACTGCAAAAAAACTGAAGAAATAGTCCAGTCCGGTGGGCAGCATGATGGCAACGGTATCGCCCGGTTCAAGGCTGTGATGCTGCAGTCCGGCAGCCAACTCCAGGGCACCCTCTTTCAGATCCTGGTAGGTGAGCTGTTTCGCCTCTTCCCTGTGACGGTCAAGAAGGATATGAATTCGATCCGGGTGAGACTGAACATGGCTGTCAAGCACTGCCAGGAGCGTATCCGCTCCATGGGGTGCCAGGTCGGTTTCATCTGCAGCCTCGGGCAAGGCGGTTTGCATGACGTGGGGAGCAGGTGTTGCCTTTTCCGCTGTTCGAATATGCCGCAGCAGGTCTCTCGGACTCTCTGCCGTTGCCAGCACATGTTCGGACAGAGAAAGGTCAAATTTCTGCTCAAGACGAGCGAGAAGTTCAACCCTGGCCAGGCTGTCAAGGCCGAGGTCGCGGTCCAGGGAGCTGTCTAGAGTAATAGGCTGCGAGAAGCGCATGTCCGGATGCAGCTCATCCATAAGTTGCCTGATGAGTTGCAGCAACGCCTGTTCCTTCCCAGCAGCTTGTAAGGTCCGTGAGTTGGACTCGGGATGCATAGACCTCCTGATTTCATAGATGATCAGAGGAGTGGAACATACAGGATCTTTTCTTGAACTATGTATAGTTTATCATTTTTCCAGTTTGGGTTAAAGGGCAAGAAAAAAATGGTTTACCTTCGTGTCCACCAAATCGAGGCAGAACCATACCTGTCAAGATAAGTCAGCAAAGGGAACGGAGGAATGGCAAAGTTAGCATTAAATAATGGTCATGGAGGAAGTCACCTTCCAATTATCCCGTAGTTGCAGATTCAAGAGTTCGACAAGCAAATAGAGCAAATCAGTAACGAACTGATATCCGGAGACTTGCCTGTTCTGTGGTATAACAGGGGTGAATCCGTTGACGTTCCTGACCTTCATTTTCCCCTGCAGAAGCCAACGCAGTTGAACAAAAGCATTGCCTGAAAGATCAATATTCTTTCAGGGCAGCAGCCATCTCTTAGGACCGGGCTGTTGCCAAAAATGGTCTAGCACTCATCTTGAAATTGCGTTTTCCCAAACAGTTGGGTAAAGTTAAATAACATCGATCTAAAAATTTCCGGGGTAAAAAATGGACATGGAAAAGCACCATAAGGTTTCGATCTGGTATTTTATTATTGGCATCTGGGTCGTCTTGATCCTGCAAAGTTATCTTGCATCAACATATGCCATAAAAACAATCCCTTACAGTCAGTTTGTCCAGAAATTGAAAGAAGGTAACATTATTGAGGTCTCCATTACGGAAAAGCACATCCAGGGCCTGATGAGACCGGAATCAACCTCTGAAGAGGAGATCCATTTCCGTACGGTTCGGGTTGCCCCTGACACCTCCGAGCTGTTGGATAAATATCATGTCAATTATTCTGCCACCATCGAGTCGACCTTTTTTCGAGATATTTTATCCTGGATAATACCGGTTCTTCTTTTCGTGGGAATCTGGTTCTTTCTCATGAAACGCCTTACCGCACAGCAGCCCGGTTTTATGTCCCTTGGTAAAAACAAGGCCAAGGTGCACAAACAGGAGGACGTGGGCGTCAGCTTTGAAGATGTGGCCGGAGAGGACGAGGCCGTGGCGGAACTTGTGGAAGTAATCGATTTCCTGAAAAACCCTGAAAAATATCTTGAATTCGGTGGCTCTCTGCCAAAAGGTCTTCTCCTGGTCGGCCCTCCCGGCACAGGCAAAACACTTCTCGCCAAGGCAGTTGCAGGTGAAAGCCATGTTCCCTTTTTCAGCATCAGCGGCTCCGAGTTTGTTGAACTCTTTGTCGGCATGGGAGCCGCCCGGGTGCGCGATCTCTTTGATCAGGCCAATGCCAACGCGCCATGCATCGTCTTTATTGATGAGTTGGACGCCGTTGGCAAGGCCCGAGGCTTTGGCGGTATTCCCGGGCATGATGAACGGGAACAGACCCTCAATCAGCTCCTTGTTGAGATGGACGGCTTTGATCCCAATGTGGGGGTTATCCTGATGGCTGCCACCAACCGTCCCGAAGTGCTTGACCCTGCTCTCTTACGGCCGGGCCGCTTCGACCGTCAAGTTCTTGTTGACCGGCCAGATAAACAGGGGCGCATTGCAATCCTGCAGGTGCATCTCAAGAAAATAAAAAAACTCGGTGACATTGATGTGGAAGAACTTGCCAACATGACTCCGGGAATGGTGGGTGCTGACCTGGCCAGCCTGGTCAATGAGGCTACTCTCTTGGCAGTGCGGGCCCGCAAAAATACGGTGGAAAGAGAGCACTTCGAGGAGGCGGTTGAGCGCATCCTTGCCGGACTTGAAAAAAAGAACCGGCTGATCAACCCCAAGGAACGGAAAATTGTTGCCTACCACGAATTGGGCCACGCCCTTGTTGCCCTTTCTTTACCAGGCACTGATCCGGTAAAAAAAATAACCATTGTACCACGTGGTATTGCAGCCCTGGGCTACACCATGCAGGTTCCCACCGAAGATCGCTTTCTGATGACAAAAACCGAGCTGCTGGGAAAAATTGCCTCCCTCCTTGGCGGCAGGGCTGCCGAAGAAATGATCTTTGTAGATATCTCCACCGGCGCCCATAATGACCTGGCCAAGGCCACCGACATAGCCCGCAGCATGGTCACTGAATATGGAATGAGCGAAAAAACAGGACAGGTCTATTATAAGAAGGAACCGCAGAGCATGTTCCTGCAGCTGGGACAGAGACAGACCGCAGCAGGTGAATACAGTGAAGAAACAGCACAGGTCATTGATGCGGAGGTGCGTGACATCATAGACCAACAGTATGCAGTAGCAATGAAGATTCTGGACGAGAAAAGAGAGATTCTTGAAGAGGCTGTGACGGAACTGCTGGAAAAAGAAAAAATCGACGGAAGTTATCTCAAAGAACTCATCAAGGAGAAAGGGACTGAAAAGCCATTGGAAGGTGTATAGCTTGGCTAGAAACGAAACTCCCCAGTTTACTTTTCTCCTGCCAGGCAGACCGTAATAAGGGATACAGTTCATGCAGAGATACTCTCATCATGGCTCGTTAAGGTAACAGTATCGTTTTTTTGCCGGCAGAGAGAGTCATGGCATGCAAAAAACAGATGACACTACAGGACAATAACTCAGAGCGTTTTTTTCTCCCTTGTGGAGTCCTGGAAATGGCGCTGCTCCTTGTCCTGGCGGTATGTGCCGGCATTACAGGAGTCCCTCCTGCTGCGTGGGCTGATGACTCGAATGAGTTTGTCAAAAAACGGCAGCAAATGGTGGACAGACAGATCAAGGGCCGCGGCCTCGTTGACCAGGCGACACTTCGTGCCATGGTCACTGTCCCCCGTCATCTCTTTGTTCACGAGTATCTCCAGCGACAGGCTTACATGGACGGGCCGCTTCCCATCGGCCATGGGCAGACCATCTCCCAGCCCTATATCGTCGCATACATGACAGATATATTGCAGATAGAACCACATCACAGGGTGCTGGAGATCGGCACCGGTTCAGGATATCAGGCAGCTGTCCTTGCCGAACTGACCGACCGGGTATATACCATGGAGATCATCCCGGAACTGGCCGACAGCGCCGGCAAGAGACTGAAAAAAACAGGCTACGGCAGCGTGCATGTCAGGCAGGGTGACGGCTACCACGGCTGGCCAGAGGCAGCCCCCTTTGATGCTATTATGGTCACTGCGGCAGCGGAATTTATTCCGCCTCCCCTCCTGCAGCAGCTGGCAGAGGGAGGGCGGATGATTATCCCGGTGGGCTCGCCCTTTTATGTGCAGCATCTCATGCTGGTGGAAAAGAAACAGGGGAGGATCACCACCCGCAGCCTGATGCCGGTGCTTTTTGTTCCCTTCAGGAGATCACCGTGAAGAGGGCGCCTGCTCCAGCCCTGCGACTCCACCTCTCCCTCACCCTGCTCTCCGCCGCCCTGATCGCCTTTCAGCTGGAGCAGATGCAGCTCCTGGCCCTGGTGCAGTGGCATCACTTCGCCTACCTGATTATTTCTGTTGCCCTGCTCGGCTTTGGTGCCAGCGGCACTTTTATTGCTCTCTGCCGTCCCATCCTGCTGCGCCACCTGGAGTGGCTTCTGCCTGTTTTGATGTTTGCCTGCTCCATCACCATGGCCCTGGCCCTGACCATCTCTCAGGACATCAGCAGTCGCTTTGATATCTCCCTGCTCTTTGTCGAACCTGACCAGGCTGCTCTTCTGCTCCTGAGCCAGTTCATCTACCTGCTGGTTTTTTTCCTCGGTGCCCTGCCCCTGGGCCTGGTCTTTATCGGCTTCAGCAGTAGAATTAACAGCCTCTACTGCGCCAACCTGGTGGGTTCCGGCATCGGCGGCATAAGCGCTGTCATCCTCATGTATTTTCTGCTGCCGCAACAGCTTCCCGCACTGACCGCCCTGCTGCCATGGGTTGCCGGCATCCTTGTCATCTCCCGTTCCAAGGGCTGGCCCCTCCTTGGTGGAGGAGCTCTCACCCTGGCGGTTATTGCAGCCCTTGTCTATTATCCACCGCAAATACGACCCTCACAGTATAAGGACATCAGCCGTACCCTGGGATTGCCTGGTGCTGAGATTGCCGCCAATCAACCCAGTCCCTATGGCCTGGTACAGCTGGTGACGGCCCCGTCCCTGCGTTACGCGCCCGGGCTCAGCCTGACCTATGAGGGAGAGGTGGAGACTGTCAGGGCTGCAGTTTTTACCAATGGCGACTGGTTTGGAGCAGTGAACAACGGAAAACCCTCCTTCCTGCGTTACACCGCAGCCGCCTTGCCCTATGCCATGGCTCAGCGAGAGCAGGTTCTTGTCCTCCAGGCCGGGACAGGTATGGATACCATCTTTGCCCTGCAAAACGGGGCAAAGATGGTCATGGCCGTGGAGCCGCATCAAAAGGCGACAGCAATGGCTGCCGACCTCCATGGCACAAACGATGCAGATCCCCTGCACCATCCGCTGGTACACTATTCTTCTCTTTCCCCACGTACCTGGCTTGCCCTGCACCAGGAACAATATGACCTGATCACCCTGCCCACTGTGGGCAGCTTTGGCGGCGCCTCAGGCCTCTTTGCCATGCAGGAGCAGTATCTCCTTACCAGGGAGGCCTTTCTCGAACTGTGGCACCACCTCTCTCCTGACGGCGTATTACTGGTTTCAGCCTGGCTTGACTCTCCCGCCCGCAACTCCCTGCGGCTGGCAGCCACCATTGGAGAAACCCTGGAAGAGGTGGGTGTGGACTCCCACCGTCACCTGGCGGCAGTGCGCGGCTGGAATACGATAAGCTTTGTCCTGAAACGTTCACCGCTCACCAACAACGATATCGAACAGATCCGCAGCCTTTGCAGGCAGCTGCAGTTTGATCCTGCCCTGCTGCCCGGCCTGCAGGCGCAGGAACGGGTCCGCTACCACGCTCCGGCAGATCCCCGCTTTTTCGAGAATCTCGACAGCCTCTTTTCACCTGTACCCCGACGTGAATTATACAGCAGCTATGATTTCAACCTCCGTCCGGTGAGTGACAATCGCCCCTTCTTTTCCCAGTTTCTGCGCTGGCAGGGTCTCCCGCATCTCATCAACCTGTTTGGTGAGCGGACCCTGCCTTTTCTCGAGCTGGGTTATTTCATTGTCCTGGTCGGTTTCGGCCAGATGATCGTGGTGGCAGTCCTTCTCATCCTCCTCCCCCTCCTCCGGCTGGGCCTGCCTGGACGCACCGGACTGCAGAGGTGGACCATTCCCTTTTTCAGCGGACTGGGGCTTGGTTATATGTTTTTTGAGATCATGCTGATCCACAAGCTGATTCTCTTCTTCGGCCACCCCATCTTTGCCGCCGCCGCTGGAATCAGCAGCCTGTTGATTTTTTCCGGCCTGGGCAGCCTTTTATCAGGCCGTCTCCTTCCCCACCGTTTAAACCATGGTCTGGCTGCCGCCCTGGTGGCCCTTCTCCTCCTCCTCTACTTCTTTATCCTGCCGCCGCTGTTACACCTGGCCATCACCCTGCCGACAATCTGGAAAATACTTTTTTTCCTGCTGCTTATTGCCCCCCCGGCCATGGCCATGGGGATGCCCTTCCCACTCGGACTAGAGCGGCTGGCCAAGCACAGTAAAAGTCAGGCCGCCTGGGCATGGGGCATTAACGGCTGCATCTCGGTGGTGTCCACCGGGCTGGCCGCTATTATTGCAGTGGAGCTCGGTTTTTCAGCTGTCATGCTCATTGCCTGCGTGGCCTACGGGTTGGCTGCCTTTGCGGCTGCCATGTCATAAAAACAAGCAACAGCAGCAGGATGTCGGGCCAACCATTTTTTTGTGAAAGGTCAACTCAGGCCGAAAAAATATATTCACCCCAAGGTTATCCCATGAGGCCACAAGGTAGCTTGGTCCGCCTTCCAGGCAAGTAAAGACAATTCACTGTTCCAACGATATTCAGCTATTTTTTCTCCGCTCTCGACCAGACCAGGGCCAACAGATCATGCCGGAACAATGGGTGAAGAGAATTAAATCATCTTTACTGTGAAGCTTGTATGCCTCTTGAACCCATTGCTGGAGAGCCGCCTTTATCTTCTTGACATGAGGCAGTGGAGGAAGGAGTGGTAAAGATTGTTCGATTGGAAGGGGAGGTTCAATCCGCATCTTTTGTTCCAGTGTACCGGCAATTCCGATTTCCATCCCCCCCTCCAATCCCTGGCAGGCGTTGACATCACCCAGGGATTGAAAAAAACCTAGTATGCTTCCCAGTTCGTTATTTCGATAAAACAGTTCGATCTCCTCTTTGATCACAGCCCGCTCCTCAACGAGCTCAGCAAACCCCTGACGATACTGTTCGGAGTGAATGAGCAGATTTTCATAACATGCATCCACAAGGTTGCGAAAGCGCCCTTTACTTGTCCAGCCCCTGGCCTGGAGACCAGAGAAAACGCGATCACGAACAACAGGAGAGTGGTGCAGTGAGGAATCATAATAGGTGTCGCTGTCCAGGCCGATTCGTTGCAGGAATAATTTTATCAATTCCTCATCCTTCAGGAGCAGATAAATCCGGAGCAAATCAAAACTGATACGTTTTTCCAGGATAAAGGAATGTTCCTTGATCTGTTGTTCAAGACTGATGCTGTCTTCTTCTATCAGTTTACGAAAGCTAAAATAACGGGAGGCAATTTCCTGTTTGATTTCAAATGTCAGTATCTTGTCAATGTCCGGACTCATTCTGACTTCCCTGGTAATGGGTGATGAAGTGGCAATTTCCGTTTACTGGACACGATTCTGTGATTGAGACATTATATCATATCCCGGAACAGGAACAAAAGATTTGCTTTTCACTCCTTTTCAGCGAGATCCTCGATGGTGCGGGCAAGAGCGGTCACCACTCGGGCCATTCGTTCATAGTCGAGTTTTTCCGGAGTGTCCGCAGGGGTATGATAGGGGGCATAGCGATAAAAGGCGGTATCGGTGACCATGATGGCTGGATAGCCTTCCTGCCAGAAAGACCAGTGGTCGGACCAGGCGACACCGGCAATAAAACTCGGCACCGCTATACCCTCGGATGGAAAGCGGGCATGACGACGAAAGGAACCGATGGCCCGGCGGACAAGATTTTTTGAGCGAACATTGCCGACAAAAGCTATGAAATTGGCAGTGTCAGGGTAGAAGAGGGAAAAAGGAAATGGGTACTGCTGACTACCGGGCTCGTCACGATAATAGCCAATGGTCTCCAGAGAAAGCATGGCCACGACCTTCTCCTGTCGTCTGCGGCTCAGTTTCGCATAGTGACGGCTACCCATATCCCTACTGAGAAAAAAAGGAGGTTCCTCGTTGGCAAAGGCAACCAGCCGGATGGTGCGGGCTGGACGGGCGTCACCAAGCAATCGAGCCAGCTCCAGCAGGGCAGCAACGCCTGAACCGTTGTCATTGGCGCCGGGACAACCGGAGACCGTGTCATAATGGGCCCCGACCACCACTATTTCCTCCGGTTGGAGACTGCCGGTGATCTCAACCTCCAAGTTGACCGCAGTAACATTGTGCGCGGAAAATTCCTGTTGCCGGACCGCATATCCTGAGCCAACCAGCACCTCCTCCAGGTAAGCGGCTGTGGTGGACATGGAAGAGGCCCGCCAGATATTGCGGGGACCGATGTCCCGGGCCAGGGTGTGGACATGACGACTGAGCAGTTCAGATGTTTGTTGCTCCTGCGGGGTCAGCGCTAACAACGGGCCGCTGAAGGAGGAACCGGGCATGTGGATAAAGAACATAATAGTACCACCAAGTACCAGGGCAAAAATGATCAATCGGACCAGGATCCCCAGCCATTGCCGGGTTCCATGCGGAGACAGTGCGAGTTTCATTTGAACCACGCAGATAAAAACCCATCCAGCTCCTGCGCATAGGTGCGGCCGGCCAGAAGAAAAGCATCGTTATGGCCGCCGTGGAGTTCCAGAAACTGCTTCGGTTCATTGGCTGCCGCGTACAGTGTCCGGCCGTGTCTAAAAGGGATAATCTCGTCGTCCCGGCTGTGCACGACCAGTACCGGGCACAACACCCTCTGCAGCTGCTGCTGAACATTGTAGTCAAGCCGACTCAACCATCTGGCTGGCAGAAAGGGATACAGTTCTGCCGCCATGTCGGGTACGGAGGTAAAGCATGATTCAACGATCAGCGCACCTGGGGTGTGGTTTGCTGCCTGATGGACGGCCACAGCAGCACCGAGCGAACGGCCGAACAGGATGATCCGCGACGGTGCTATGGAGCGCTCCCGCGTCAGATATTGCCAGGCAGCCTTTGCATCCAGATAGGTGCCTGCCTCGGAAGGGCGCCCCTTGCTTCGGCCGTAGCCCCGATAGTCAAAGATCAGGGTGCTGAAGCCCAGCCTGTGGAACAGCAGCAGTGAATCAAGGCGGTGGGAGATGTTACCGGCATTGCCGTGAAAGAACAGGACGACACCCCGTTTTTCAGGAGCGGGAATGAACCAGCCGTCCAGATGGATGTTGTCACTGGTCACCAGGTCGACTGGTTCATAGGCCAGTCCCACAGCAGAGGGCGACCTCTCCACATTGCGGGAGGGGAGGTTGGGCAGAAACAGCATCCGGTTCTGGTAGAAATACAAAAAGACCAGCATAAAACAGTAGCCGAGCACGACCATCAGCAGGATGTTTGCCCAAACGTTCATTTCCATACCTTCACGTCTATTTCTTTTCACCATCGGATACTTTTCTCGGAGGTTCTTTCCTCATTATTTTCCCTGATAAGATCACAAAAATTAACGTTCATGGAATCGGTGTTCCGCTATTCGGACCGGCCAGCCCTCCAGATCCGAAAAAGAAGCAAACCGTACAAGCCGCAGTTGATGATCAGGACAGCAACTCCCAGTATCATCTGGGTTGTACGTGTCAGGCCAGGAGGATAGAGCAGGGGCTCCAGATAGTGTTCAACAAAACCTCCCTGGTAACCGGTAATGCCGCCTTGGCGACGCAGCCAGTTTTCCAGCGGTGTCAGGGGACATATGGTGCCACTGAACTCAATCCAGGCGGCCCAGGTCATGGTCGGGAGGTGCAACCAGAGCAAGTATCGCCGCCAGAACACCAGCAGGCTGCCCAGGACGGCAAAAAGCACGAATGCAAGATGCAGCATCAGCACCATATCGGCGGCTATTTGATATCCCATCTGTTCTTAAAGAGAATGGCCGAATTAATTTAAAAATGGCACGGCAATCAAAAGAATAAGGAGTGCCACTGCTGAGTTTTACTGGCAACCTCAAAGATCAGAAACTTTTCTTCACCTGTTCCTTTCATTATACGTATTGAACGGGAAACAGAGCAATATTTTATGTTCACTACAGCAAAAAAAGAGGATCGGCATGGGCAGATCACCAGTCGGCGAGACACAAAGAGAGATGTCAGCTTCTTCCTGAACACCCCACGAGGTGCCAGAGCCCGATGAGGTAGGAGATTTGCCGATTCCCAGAATCAAAGGAGATCAGGAGCAGGGTAATGTTGGAGGAGCGAGGTGATTTTCAACCTGTCCTGTAAGATAGGGCAGCAGAGTATAGCCGTTGATGTGTACTTGGAAAGTTAATGGTGTAATCAGAAAGAAAAAAATATTTTTTACCCGTAACCGCACAGTTGCAGTATCAAACGATGGTAGAGTGACAAATGGTTACGGTTGGCATGACCAAGTACAACCATGGCGAATTTCAAATTTTTATCTGGAAGATAATAAAAACTGTGGCTGTTCCCTATTTCTCTACATCTCGATTCGTCTAGGGATGGGGAGAACAGCCACGTTTTGGAATTGACGGGGAGTTGACAAAAAACAATAATTATTTGTGCATCGTCTTTTGATCCTTAGCCATACGTTCGATCCTGTTTTCCGTGGCTTCGGCCGTTGCTTTGGCATCCTGGGCAGTATCTTCCGCACTGCGAGCTGTCTTCAGGGCAGCATCAGCGGTTGCATTGGCCTGCTCGGCTAGAGCCTTTACAGCTTCCAGATCCTTATTAGTGGCACATCCTGCAAGGCCAATGACGATGAGCAGGGCAAGTAATTTAACAGCATGTCTCATGAGAAGTCCTCTTTGTTGATATTTACAAACTTAATAGGTTAGCAACTGTTACTTTATGTATCATAACAGGGCGATGCGACTGGCTGGTTTTTCCATTTGAGAATGGATAAATTACTGCAGAGGCACTGACCGTCAGGATAGACTAACCATAGGATCTTTCCAACAAAAAAATAAAGATAATTGTGACAAGAAAACAACCCTGCAGCATGGTGACTTACAGGAGTAAAGAGGTATTCTGGAGAAAACAGATAATCGTACCGCAGGGTTGTTTTCTTATCACAATTACCACAAGGAGGGTTATGCTTTAATCTTTTTGAATCCCTCCCATCTGACAGAACAAAAATATGTTTTGATAATGTAGTTCTCATCGTTCATGGAAAGACTTATCAACGAGAAACTGATTATCAATTCCATGACTCAGCATACCTCACTGATAATGTTTTTCAATAGCTATCCTACCCAGACAACTGGTATTCATACCGTATCGACATAGGTATATTTACCTATCCCGCGTTCCTACTGACTGGAATTACAGAATCTTTTTTGACCATTCTTTTTCATCCTTTTTTTAAAAAAACACCATAAAAAAATTCTGGAGAGAACAACAAGAGGATGCTATTGGCAATCCTGACAGTTTCAGCAAAGCTGCAAGGCTAGACCATTCCTGACAAGGTTCATTGAGTTGCGGCCTGGCTCATGTTCAAACTCGTTTTCCCATCACCCTCCCCACAGTTATGGTTGTCTTTTGTCCAGAGTTTACGGTTCTGGAGGAGGTTTTCGCTTAAATTCTTCACCCAAGAGCAGCAGCATTTGCAGAACATGAGCAATGGTGTATATAGGGTGCAAAACGTTTCCAGGGAAATAGAACATGTCTTGCCTGATGGCAGCGCAAAACACTACAAGCCCAACTTATTGTTATTTAGTACTTTTTTTACTATGCAAATCACCGCCCTCAGCGATACCCACATGCTCCATCAGCAGGTGGAAATTCCCAGCGCTGATCTCCTGATTTTTGCCGGAGACATGTCCGTGTGCCGGACGATCCAGGACGTGGCCGGATTCAATGATTTTCTCAAAAGCCTGCCCCATCGCTACAAAATAGTCATCGGCGGTAATCATGATCATCTTCTGGCCAAGGCCCCGGATCTTGGTCGTGAACTGCTGCAGGATGCCATCTATCTCCAGGATGAAGAAGTGGTTATCGAAGGAATCAAGTTCTACGGTTCGCCCTGGCAACCGATCTTTAATACCGGTGCCTGCGATGCCTTTGCCCTGCCCAGGGGCAGGGCCATGCGCGAGAAATGGGCGCGGATCCCGGAAGATACCGACATCCTCATCACCCACGTCCCTCCCTGTGGCATCATGGACGAGGATGGCGGGGTCAGCCATGGCTGTTCCGACCTCCTGCAAACAGTGCAGCGCATCTGCCCCCGCTTTCACATCTTCGGCCATATCCACAACCACAACGGAATGCAGACAGTGGACAGGACCACTTTTGTCAACTGCAATGTCAAAGGCAGGCAAGGGCTGGTACGGCCTGCCCTGGTATTTGATTATCCTGCCTGATAGCGTTATACTGAGAAAAATTCATCAGTTCCATACCCCTTCCCGGGCAGTAAGGAGTACAATATGGCAGACCGGCAACAGGTTCTCATCGGCGGCAATAAAACAGGCAGCCAGATCTTTCTGGACGCGGCCATGGCCAATCGTCACGGCCTCATCACCGGCGCCACCGGCACCGGCAAGACCGTCACCCTGCAGGTGCTGGCAGAATCCTTTTCCCGCCTCGGCATCCCTGTATTTTCTGCTGATGTTAAAGGCGATCTGTCAGGTGTTGCCCAGGCCGGGAAGACACACGAAAAGGTCAGCGAACGGCTGCAGCACATGGGAGTCACAGACCATCCCTTTGAAGGCTGCCCCGTCCTCTTCTGGGATATCTTCGGAAAAACCGGTCATGCAGTACGTACCACGGTCTCTGAGATGGGACCGGTGCTCCTGGCCAACCTCCTTGCCCTCAACGATACCCAGAGCGGCATCCTCCATGTGGCCTTTTCCGTTGCCGATGACCAGGGACTGCTCCTCCTTGATCTGAAAGATCTGAGTGCCATGCTCAACTGGCTCGCCGAGAACCGGAAAGAACTGGCAAGAGAGTACGGCAATATCACCTCTCAAAGCGTCTCCGCGATTCAGCGGAAACTCCTAGTGCTCAGAGAATCAGGAGGCGAGTCTTTTTTCGGCGAGCCTGGGCTGAACATTGAGGAGCTGCTGCATGCCGACTTTTCCGGTCGTGGCGTAATCAGCCTGCTCGATGCCTCATCCCTCTACTCCAATCCCAAAATCTACTCCACCTTTCTTCTCTGGCTGCTCTCTGAGCTGATGGAAGATCTGCCCGAGCGCGGCGATGGTCCGCTGCCAAAACTGGTCTTTTTCTTTGACGAGGCCCACCTCCTTTTCAACAATGCGCCCAAGGCCCTGATCGACAGGATCACCCAGGTGGTGCGTCTGATCCGCTCCAAGGGAGTGGGTATCTTCTTTGTCAGCCAGTACCCCAACGATATCCCGGATGAAGTCCTTGGCCAGCTCGGCTGCCGTATCCAGCACGGGCTGCGTGCCTTTACCCCCAAGGATCAGAAGGCGGTAAAGGTGGCGGCCCAGACCTTTCGTCAAAATCCTGCTATCGATACAGTGACAGCCATCACTGAACTGGGTGTGGGTGAGGCCCTAGTCTCCACCCTGGACCCCAAAGGCCGCCCCACCATGGTAGACTGGTGCCTGCTAGCCCCGCCCCGTTCCCAGATCGGACCAGTTGCCCTGGAAGAAAAAAACCGTCTCATGGACCGCTCTCCTCTCAAGGGCCGCTATGATACTTCAATGGATCGGGAATCTGCCTACGAACTGTTGGCAAGACGGGAAGAAGAACTGCGGCACAAACGGCAGGAGGCCGCAGCAGAACTGGAAAGAGAGAAGGCTGCAGCCAAGACAGAGAAACACAGGAGCTCCGGCAGGCAGCGACAGTCTGCAGGTGAGGCCCTGATCAAGTCAGTGGCACGAAGCATTGGCTCCCAACTCGGCCGTTCCATTGTCCGCGGCATCCTGGGATCCATCATCGGCAAAAAACGCTGAGAAGCAGATAATGAAAGAACCCAAACCAGTCCCTTGTCCCGGCTGTAACGGCACCGGCCAGACAACCTACTTCGGCGGGGTTAGCCGCTTCCTGCTTTCTTATGAAGACTGTCCGGAATGTAACGGCGTAGGATTCCTCAGACCGGAACCTGATGACAACCTGCTCCCTGAGCATATTTCCTCCCAGGGTAGTCTCTCCTGCCCTCAGGCAGAAAAATTTCTCCAGATATTGGCGCAGGTACTGTCCGAGTCCCTGCAGCAGGGAAAAATAGTACAACTGAGAGGGTTCGGCAGTTTTTCTCTTTCATCCACAAATACGAAGAAGAAGGGTGTCCGCTTCACTCCCGGCCATCAGTTACAGCAGGCCCTGAACAATTCTAAAAGATGAAATTCTTCTCCACTCGTTGCCTGACTCCAGCAAAGTGAAATTTTTTCTCAAAAAAAACAATCCCGTTTGCTTCTGAAATGGAGCTATTACAGGATTTCATGAAGGAATCTTCCATGACCGCAATCACTCCTTTCTTTCTCCATGGCCTGGACTCCTCCTCCAGAGGGACAAAAGGAAAATGGTTCAAGGAACATTTCCCGCAAGTCTTCACTCCTGACTTTAGTGGAAGTCTCAGCAACCGCCTTTGCCAGCTGGAAACGCTCTGCCGGGATAGGGAGGAACTTCTTCTCATCGGCTCCAGTTTCGGCGGCCTCATGGCCACCTGTTATGCTGCTGCCCATCCGGAAAGATGCAATCGGCTCATACTCCTTGCCCCGGCCCTGAATTTCCCTGAATTTACGGTGCCTGAGCAGAAGATCCAAGTTCACACCCGACTCATCATAGGCAAGCATGACCAGGTGACTCCGCCCGATCAGGTCCTTCCCCTGGCTCAGAAATGCTTTTCCAGGCTACAGGTCACTCTCTACGACGATGACCACCTCCTGCACAAGACCTTTGCCCAGCTGAAGTGGCAGGAACTCCTTACATACGACACCCGCTGAGTACATCTTCCCACGGCCCTGGGACTCATTGATTGCTCTTCAAAGAAAGCCAAGCCTATCACATGCCATTGGCAATGGGAAGATTATCTCCAGCTATCGCCTGATCACGAATTCTGTTTCTCCGGTTATTGGCTCCTCTCCCCAACTGTCCAACCGGGTGACCCTGGAGAGAGCCGATCCCTGAGCAAGCCAATCCAGCATCTCCCTGACCGCTTCCCGGTCTCCCTGGAATTCGGTCTCCACAGTTCCATTGGCCAGGTTC
Organism: uncultured Desulfocapsa sp.; assembly: GCA_964409855.1. Lineage (GTDB taxonomy): Bacteria > Desulfobacterota > Desulfobulbia > Desulfobulbales > Desulfocapsaceae > Desulfocapsa. The sequence continues at coordinate 6,014 of CAYPEU010000026.1, read as the reverse complement.
CGAACCCAGCCCTTCAAACCAAGCCTTCTTGCCTGCTGACAGGTGGTCTCTCGAAAAAACACCCCCTGCACTCGACCATGGATAACAGCATGTATGCGTTTCATGCGCTTACTCCTCATCGAGGCCATCAAGATTCACATAGCCAGTCCTGAAAGCTTTGTGGCCACCGATGCCAGTTTTATGATCCCAGCCCAATTTGCTGGACTAAGGATTCGCCCTAAGATGCGAGAGCTCTTTGAATGCTCAAACCGATTTGATGAAGGCTGTAAGGTTTTTTTACAAACTCCCCTGCCCCCAGGGCCTGGGCCTTTTTCACCTCCTCGTTTTCCGAAAAACCACTGGCGATCAGCGCCCTCTGTCCAGGTCGAATCCTGCAGATCTCTTCATACGTCCTGCGCCCATTCATGCCCGGTTCCATGACCATATCGAGTATAATGAGGTCCGGCTCATTCACACGGACGTACTCCACAGCCTTTTCTCCCGAACCTACACACTCAACCTGGTAACCAAGAAGGGTGAGCAGCTTGCTTGCTATTTCCCGCTGATACCCCTCGTCATCAACAACGAGAATTCTTTCGCCATCCCCCTGCAGCGCCGCAATATCCTGCGTTTCATCCTTGCCCGTCGCCTTGCCTCGAGTGGCAGGAAAATAGAGGCTAAAGGTCGTTTTCCCCTTTTCGCTCTCCACAAGGATAGTCCCGTCATGATCCTGGACACTGTTCCAGACCACAGACAGTCCCAGACCGGTACCGCTCTTGCCCATGACCTTTTTGGAGTAAAAAGGCTCAAAGATATGTTTCAAATCCTCCTCTCCAATGCCGGGACCGTCATCAGATATGGAAAGCATCACATATTCTCCCCTTGCCATAAACTGGTTCTGTTCCAAAGGCTGATCAACATAGTGATTCCTGGTAACAATCCTGACATGCCCCTTTCTCTCCACTGCCTCGACAGCATTAATGATGAGATTCATCAGACATTTGTTCACATGCACCGGGGAACAGGAGATTTCCAGCAGTTTCGGATCAAGATCAACACTGCATTCAACCTCCTGATAGCGCACCTGCAGCTGATCATATTCAGGAGAGGTCAGATAGGACTGGATGAGGGTGTTCAGGTTCACATTTTCTCTGGAGGCCGCTACACCGCGAGCCACGGTGAGGAGATCTGCCACAACATCGGCTGCCCGTTTTCCTGAATCCTGTATGGCTTGCAGAGGTTTGCGCAGCTCGCTGTCAGCAGAAACCTTCGTGAGCAGCAGTTCCGGATAGGTGACAATGCCTGACAGGATATTGTTCAGGTCGTGGGCCACCCCTCCTACCATCAGGCCAACCGCCTCCATCTTCATGGAACGATGCAGTTTTTCCTGCATTTCCTTTTCCCTGCTTACATCAATGAAAAAGAAAAACTGGTATTCCAGGCCGTCATATTCAAAATAACTGACAAAAATATCAGCAGGAAAAGTGGAGCCATCCTTGCGCCTGTGTATTCGCCTGAGGGAAAGAGAATTACGCTGGTGCAAGGTCTTCAGCCCCTCTTTCCAGGATTCCTCAGTGAGTTCCGAATCAATATCGGCAATGGAGAGGGAACAGAGCTCATCACGGCTGTATCCCAGAAGGGTGGCAGCAGCCTGATTGGCATTGATCACCCGGGTCTCTGCCAGGGTTTTGCCACTGACGACCCAAAGAATGGGAAAGGCACAGGACTCCACGGCATACTGGGTGAAAAGCAGTTGCCTTTCCGCCTGTTTCAGCTGTTCCGACTGCTGCAGAATCTGTTCATTCTGTTTCTCCAGCTGCCTGGAATATTTCCCCAGGGTAAAGTTTCGATAGAGAAGCAGGGCAACGCCAAGGCCGACAACAAACAGTATCTGCCAAAACAGTCTGAAATCCCGCCCCTTAACATACTTGACGGCAATCCAGCGATTGAGAATACGCTGATGCTCTTCCCGCTCAATTGCCGCAATGGCCTTGTCAAAGATGGAGAGCAGCAACGGCTCATCATTGCGGGTGGCCACTCCCAGTTCCCAGCGTTCATCAAATTTACCTGCAACCTTCAACTCGCTGGCAAAGGATTTCTGAATGGAATAGCCCACTGTGGCCAGGGTTCCGATAAACCCATACAGATCACCTTCCGCAACCTGCCTTAAGCCCTGGTCAACATTTTCCACATCCACAATCTGCATCTCCGGATACTGCCTGCGCAGCAATTCACCAAAGGCATATCCCTTTACCACACCCAGTTTTTGATCAGTGATAGAGCTGATATCATCGATAAAAGGACATTTCATCTTGGCGGCCATGACCAGGGGGATATGAAGATAAGGCCGGGTAAAATCCATGTAGGTATCACGTTCCGGTGTGGCCATGGCCAGGGAGAAGATATCGCACTTCCTGGCCTTGCCATACTCGAGACTCTCCACCCAGCTTGCGGTGGGCACTATCACCAGGGGAACAGGAATCGTCTTCCGGAAGAGGGCCATGTAGTCGGCGGTCATCCCCACATGGATGCCGTCTTCGATCTTTTCCAGAGGAAGCCAGTCAGGATCGATACACACGGTGATTCGACTTTTTTTTCTGAGAAACTCTTGCTCCTCATCGGTGAGATCAAGCGTTGTCACCACCAGGCCTTCCACGACTTGGTCTTCCTGAGCATGCAGAGAGGAACAAAAAGGAGTCTTGACAATGGAGAGGAGTGTAAGACAGAGAAGCAGAAAAACGATATGCGCTGTTTTCTTCAAGAGAGTCACCCGTTCTTGTGGAAGTGACTTGGTTCTCAGCCGGGACCAAGAGATACTCTATTCATTGTAGGGGAAGAAATGAGATCAGTCAAATGTTCATGCCCTCACCCGCAACCCACCAACTGGAGAATTCTTCTTGATTTTCATTGGTGCGCCCCCTATACTTTTTGCTAGACATTCCCATCTTCCTCAATTTCCATTTTCTTCCAGGAAGATACGAACATAGATTCAGGCAGGAGAGTATGATATGTGGCAAATTACTATTGACAAAGAAAAATGCAATGGTTGCGGCGAGTGCGTGGAAGGATGTCCCGGTGACGTCTATGAGCTGATCGACGGCAAGCCAATACCAGTGAATGGTGATGAGTGCCATGGTTGCCACACCTGCGAAGAGCTGTGCGAGAAAGATGCCATCATCGTTGAAGAAGAATAGTCTTTGCTGAAAAGGCGCACGAGCTCTTCAGGAGAGATTCTATATTTTTTCTTCAGCTTTTCGCCATAAAAAGAGAAGGCAAGTGCCCATAAGGCACTCACACTGTGTATGAATTACTCCTTTACCCTGCCGCTGGCCCTAGGGTTCAGCTGGATACTCTCTCCGGAATCCCTGGTTATTGCAGGAAATGTCGCCGGGCAAGTCGGCTGGATGAGCCTTCTTGCTTTAGCTGGAGTTCTCCTCCTCTTCACTGCCTGCAGCAGGCTACTGGGCAACTCCCATCTCCCCGCTGTATCCAGTCGTGAATTTCTGATTCTGCAGAGGGGAACCGGATCTATTTCAGCAGCAACATTGAGTATTGCTGCTTATCTGCCCCTGACAATAGTGGCCGGAACTGCACTCCTGGTTACAGCAGGCTACACCTTTAACGAGGTCTTTCTCTACTGGTTTCCAAACTTTGGATTTGCCTTCCTCCTCCTGGCCCTGCTCACCACCCTGCAGTTTTTCAGACAAGAGATTGCCCTCCGGGCCCAAGTCTGTTTCATTGGCATGGCAGCAGGATGCCTCCTGCTGCTCAGTCTCTATGGCGTGACCGGGGCAGAAAAAGCTGTTGTTGAAACAGCGCAGCAACCAGGCAGCTTTTCTCCATTTTCTGCGACTCTTCTCCTCCTCCTTTTTGTAGGTTGCAGCTCGTCCCATAAACAGGAACGTGGTCCGCTTCTCCTTGTTCCTGCCCTGGCCTTTTGCATTCTCTTTCTCTGGATGCTCGCCTCCCTCTACCATGTCACCCCAGACAGACTTGCCTCTTCCACAATTCCCTATATGACGGCGGCCAGAAAAATCCTGGGAGAGCCCGGCCGGCAGATCATGGGAGTCGCCATTATCAGTGGCACCTGCGGGGCCTTGAACGGGCTCATGATTCTGACTCGAACAGAGTTCACAACTCTGGCAACCGAGGGTGCCGTACCCCAATTTTTATCCACCAGGAAACAGAACTGGTTCATCCCTCTCTTTCTCGCAGTAATAATCGGCGTCCTCATGGCCACGGGACTGGCAGGAGATGAACTGCTTGAATCACTGCTCCGAGGCGCTCTTATCCTCTGGCTGCTGTACTACACTTTTCTCTGCCTTGCCGCTCTCCACCTGGTACACAAAGCAACCGCTGCCATACCCTACCCGGCCCTCTTCTGTACACTGCTGCTCATGGCCGGGTCCATTACCCTGCTTGTTGGAGATCCCCGCAGAGTACAAATCAATCTCTTTATCCTTTCCGTACTGTCTGCCAGTGGATTGCTCTGCACCTGCTGGTATTTTATAAACAAACAGAACAAAGACCAAGGTAACCTCAAGGAGGAAACAGTATGAAAAAACTCTTAGTCCTACTCGCATTCTTTCTATTTGCCACCACTGGCCCGGCACTGGCGGCCGATGTTCCCCCCATGAGCAAGGATGAACTCAAGTCCCGGCTTGGCTCTCCGAATCTGGTCATACTCGACGTTCGGACGGGAAGGGACTGGAGTTCCAGCGAATTCAAAATCCAGGGAGCAGTCAGAGCTTCTGGAGAGGACTTTGCCATGTGGTCCAAGCAGTACCCCAAAGACAAGACCCTGGTCCTTTACTGCGCCTGACCCAATGAAGCAACTAGTGCCGGTCTGGCACATCAGCTTATTGGTATGGGATACAAGGATGTTTATGCCCTCAAAGGTGGGTGGCGCGAATGGTTCCGGGCAAAATATCCGGTGGAAGAAAAATAGGATGCAGACTTTAGGCTGAAGGGAAAGATGGCATGCCACCCAATGTTATTCTTTCACCTCCAGCCCATTCACCTCAAAAGATGATATGACTCTTCTGCTGGCAGCTGATATTGGCGGCACCAAGAGCGAATTGGCCCTCTTTGATCTTGCAGACAAGCCGTTCAATTTGCCCCTTGCCCGCAAACGATATCTCAACAATGTATTCCGTGATTTTGATGAAATCCTGACGGATTTTCTCAGCAACTCCCCGACACCGGACTTTGCCTGCCTGGGAGTTGCTGCGGTTATCCGTCAGGGAGAAGCGAAACTCACAAATCTGGACTGGACACTCTGTGAAGGAGAGTTGCAGAGCAGGTTCGGCTTACGGGAAGTTACCCTTATCAACGACCTCACTGCACTCTGTGCGTCGCTCCCTCTCCTGCAGGTGAGCGACCTTCTGGAGATTCAGCAGGGGCAGCGGCAAGAGAAGGGTGTTCAGGCAGTGATTGCTCCCGGCACAGGACTGGGAGAAGGATTTCTCATCAGCAAGGACTCCCTTTTCCTGGCCCAGGGATCAGAGGGGGGACATGCTGATTTTGCCCCACGAAACCAGGAGCAGGCTGCGCTTCTCTCCTCTCTGCAGAAGAAGTATTCCTCTGTGAGCTATGAACTGGTCTGTTCAGGAAATGGTATTCCTCACCTCTTTGATTTTTTCGCTGCCACAGACCTGGAAAGAGATGATAAGCAGTTCAAAGAGATCGCAGAGACACCTGACAGAACACCGCTCATCGTTGAAGGGGCATTGAGCGATTCCCCCTGTCCTCTCTGCACAAAGACCCTGAACACCTTTCTGGAAATCCTGGGGGCCGAGGCCGGCAACCTGGCCCTGAAAGTGTATGCCACAGGCGGCCTGTTCATTGGGGGTGGTATCCTGCCGCGACTGGTGGGTCGCACCTCCTTTGCCCCATTCCTGCAGCAGTTCAGAAAAAAAGAAAAGATGGAAGAACTCATGGATGCGATCCCCGTCCATCTGATTATCAAAAGCGACGCCGCCCTTCTGGGCACTGCCAGCTATGGCTGGCACCACTTTGCAGAACAGCAGGGAATC
>CAYPEU010000025.1:0-31790 GCA_964409855.1 uncultured Desulfocapsa sp. | reverse complement strand
TATAAGGAGTAAAAAAGATGGTTGATCGCGTCTATAATTTTAGCCCGGGCCCTGCCACCCTGCCCGTTGAAGTCTTGCAGCAGGCATCCAAAGATGTCGTCAATTTCAAAGAGACCGGCATCGGCCTCATCGAAATGAGTCATCGCTCCAAGGAGTTCATGGGGGTCGCGGCAGAGGCTGAAAGTCTGCTTCGGGAACTCATGGATATTCCTGACAACTACAAGGTCCTGTTTCTCCAGGGCGGGGCATCCAGCCAGTTTTTCATGATCCCCATGAACCTTCTTGGTAACAACAAAAAGGCCACGTACCTCAACACCGGAACTTGGTCCAAAAAAGCGATCAAAGAGGCGAAACTCTTTGGTGATATCGATGTTGCCTACTCCAGCGAGGAGCAGACCTTCAACAGGGTCCCCAAACAGGATGAGTATACGGTGGATGCAGGTTCAGAGTACCTCTATTTCGTTTCCAACAACACCATCTACGGCACCCAGTTCCCAACTTTTCCGGAGACGGACAAGGTTTTGATCTCTGACATGTCCTCTGATATCCTTTCCAGGAAGATCGATGTCTCCAGGTTCGGCATCATCTTTGCCGGGGCCCAGAAGAATATGGGACCAGCAGGAGTGTGCATTGTGATCATCAGGGAAGACCTGCTCGATAAGACCCCTGAAAACACGCCCACCATGTTAGCTTACAAGACCCATGCAGACAAGGGCTCCATGTTCAACACCCCGCCCTGTTTTGCTATTTATGGAGTTGGAGAAGTGCTCAAGTGGCTGAAAAAACAAGGTGGTGTGGAGGCCATGGAAGAGCGGAACATAGAAAAGGCCAGCCTTCTCTATGACTGCATCGACGGGACAGACTATTATCGCGGCCATGCGGAAAAGGCTTCCAGGTCGTTGATGAATGTTTCCTTCAACCTGCCGACTCCTGAGCTTGAAGCTAAATTCATAGCCGAAGCTGCAGCAATAGGCCTCAATGGACTCAAAGGGCATCGTTCCATCGGCGGTTGCCGGGCCTCCATTTACAACGCCTTCCCCAAAGAGGGTGTTGAGAAACTTGTCGCCTTTATGAAAGAGTTTGAAGCGAACAATAAAGGCTGATTTTTTTTCATGAACTACGACGGGGATATCATTCGTCCGCCCAGTGAAGCAAATTCCATCATCATTCAGGTGACGGTGGGCTGTTCCCACAATCGCTGCACCTTTTGCGGGGCCTATAAGGACAAGAACTTCCGTATCCGCAGTGATGAGGAGATCCTTGAAAACATAGCCTTTGCCGCCCAGTACTGCAGTGGCCAGAAACGTGTTTTCCTGGCAGACGGTGATGCACTGATACTGTCGCAAAAAAGACTGCTGAAAATATTCACCCAGGTAAGGGATCACCTTCCCTGGGTGAATCGCATTGCGCTGTATGGAAATGCCAAGGCAATTCGCTCTAAAGGCATCGACGAACTCAGAGAGTTAAAGGATCTTGGCCTGCACCGTATCTATATGGGCCTTGAGAGCGGCGATAATAAGATTTTGGCAGCAGTACAAAAAGGTGAGACCGGAGACTCCATGATCAAAGCGGCGCACCGGGTCAAGGAGGCGGGTATCTTTCTCTCGGCCACCGTTCTTCTCGGTCTTGCCGGGATCAAAGGCAGCCTGCAGCACGCCAGGGAAAGCGGCCGGGTGCTCAGCCAGATGGGTCCAGGCCAGATTGCCGCCCTCTGTCTCATGCCTCTTGCCAACACCCCTTTGGGACAAGAATATGATGCCGGCGAATTTCACTTGCCAGACAGTCATGGAATGCTCCTGGAACTGAAGGAACTGATCAGGAATATTGACTGTGATCGTGTTCAGTTCATGGCCAACCATGCCTCAAATTATCTACCCCTGAGCGGCAGGTTGATGCGGGACCGGGAATCCATGCTGCAAAGAATTGAACAGGCCCTCCAGGGAAACCAGCCCCTTGTTCCCGAACAGTATCGGGCTCTTTAGAAAATGACGACAAAAACAGACCTTAAAAACTTCACCCAGGATGATCTGGTTCACTACGTGGAAAGCTTGGGGCAACCCGCTTTTCGGGGAAGACAGATCATGGGCTGGCTCTATCGCCCTGACATCACAGAATTCTCCCAGATGACTGACCTGGCAAAAGAGTTCCGGGCAGTACTTGCAGAACATGCACGTATTTCCCGCTTTGAAGATCCCCTTCTCCAGCGCTCTGAGGACGGCTGTGTTAAGTTCGGATTTATGCTCGATGACGGGAATCTGATCGAGTCTGTTCTCATCCCGGAGCCTGACCGCAATACACTCTGCATCTCCTGCCAGGTCGGCTGTGCCATGAACTGCAATTTCTGTCTCACGGCAACCATGGGATTTACCCGCAACCTCAGTCCTTCGGAGATCGTCAATCAGGTCTGTGCTGTCTCGGACTTCCTGCGTAACGAGCCCAAAAATCAGTTGATCGGTCCTGACCGGGTGACCAATCTGGTTTTCATGGGCATGGGAGAACCCTTGAATAATCTGGAAAATGTGATCAAATCCATTTCCATTCTCACCGAGCAACGGGGGCTTGATCTCACCAGCCGGCGAATCACCGTCTCTACCTGTGGCATAGCTCCCAAGATGCATCTGCTTGGCGAGGCCACCGATGTCAACCTTGCCATATCTCTTCATGCGGTTGACGATGAGACACGCAGCCGTCTTATGCCGGTTAATAAGCGCTATCCCCTGGCAGAACTGCTGCAGGCCTGCCGCGACTTTCCCATGCCCCGTCGAAAGCGAATTATGTTTGAGTATATCCTGCTGGCAGGCATCAATGATTCTGACGAAGATGCCCATAAGCTTTCCCGGATCCTGCGAGGCATTCCCTGTAAGATCAACCTCCTGCAATTTAACGAATCACCAGGGATTCCCTTCAAGAGTCCCAGCAGAAATCGGATATATGCCTTTCAGAAGATTGTGCGTGACGCAGGATATTCTGTTTTTATCAGATCCAGCCGAGGGTCAGATATCTCAGCCGCTTGCGGACAGCTGGCAAAAGAGAAAAAGAGCTAAGGGCTCAGCAGCACCTCATCTCCGCGTTCGGCCAACGATTTTTAAAAGGGAGGAGCGACATGCCGGAACTGGAAGAATGCTCAGGATACAACTATCTGCGAGAAACTGCCTATGCACGGGCAACCATAAAAACTCTCCAACGCCCTGCCATTGCCCAGATCTCCACTTTTAAAAAATATCCAAAGGCAGAAAAGGTGGAACTGCCGCGCAACTGGCAGCTGAACGAGGCCCGTATTGCTCCCCTGCTGCAAAACAGACGGTCAGTCAGGCGCTATCTGATGGAGCCGATGAAACTTGAGGAACTGGCATTTCTCCTCTGGGCAAGTCAGGGCATTACAGCCCAATCAGGAAACTATTCATTCCGCACTGCCCCATCCGGCGGCGCCCTCTATCCGGTTGAGACCTATCTCAGCGCAAACTTTGTGGAAGACTTGGACCCAGGTCTTTACCATTTTGATGTGGAAAGCTTCAGTCTGGACAGGCTGAGTAACGAAGACAGTGCCGAGGCCGTTGCCGCAGCGTGTCTCAATCAAAAGTTCATGGGCCAGGCAGCAGTCAGCTTTCTCTGGTCTGCAGTATTCAGACGCTGCATGACAAAATATGGAAACCGGGGGGTACGCTATCTCCTCCTTGATGCAGGCCATATCTGTCAGAACATTCTGCTGGCAGCAGAGGCAATAGGCTGCGGTGGCTGCCCGGTGGCCGCCTTTTACGATGATGAGGTCAACGATCTGCTCCAGCTTGACCCTGCCGAAGAATCCATACTTTACGCCGCCGCAGTGGGGAAAAAGCCTGGCTCACAGCCGACTCAGTGCAGCCTGTGAGACCGCACTGCCATTTTCCAGCCATTGCCTGCTATTGCAACTGATCTTTGAAGCGTTCTTCCGGATCCTTATAGTAGCGATGACTTGGTTCTGTCTCGGTTTTGGGATCATTGAAAAAGCTATTTATAGCGTGCGGAATATCAGCCGGAGATTTTCCGGTAATGAAAGAGTAGGTCAATCCCAATCCGGCAATAACGACGAGGAGGATGATTCCTTTTTTGAGCTGACCACGCAGTGTTTCGCTACACAGGGCAAGAAGGGCGCCCAGCACCAGCAACCCAAGTCCGATATGCAGTTTGTATTCAAGTAAAAGGTCAACAATTGTATCCATTTTTCCGTTTCCTCATTATAATTCGTCGTCCCAGTCAGAGAGTACCGACCTTGGCAGTGAATCAAGGTCAATTTTTTTTGCCTCCTCAATGCCAGCATGCAGGGCTTCGGAATTCATCTGTTCCGTTCCCCTTGGGACACGAGAAAGAAGGGCCTCCTCAAGGCTGCCTAAAGAGACCTGGCCACAGAGGTAGCCGACTGCTCCCAGGGCCACCATGTTGGCAACAAGCTCCTTTCCGATGCGTTCCCGGGCAATCTGGGTGAAAGGGATGGAGACGGCACGGCTTGTCGGCAGCTGCTGCACCAAGCCGCTGTCCACCACCAGCAGCCCTTCAGGTTTGATGTCAAAAAAATAGGCATCGCAGGCTGTTTGAGTCATGGCCAGGAGCAGGTCAACACTAAGCGCTTTGGGATAGTCAATGGGAGAATTCGAAATAACGACTTCCGCCTTGCTCTTCCCTCCCCTGGCTTCAGGGCCATAGCTCTGGGTCTGACAGACATGTTTGTTGTCAAAGGAACCCACGGCATCGGCCATCACAACGGCTGCAGTGATGATGCCTTGGCCTCCGGAGCCGCTGAATCTGATTTCATACCGTTCATCACTCATAACGTTTGATCCTGTTTTTCTCTTTCTCTTTGGCGATTTTCTCGGCATTCTTTTTGGCCTCGACTATCACCCGTCGATACTCTTGCGTGGAGATCGGTTTTTCCACATCGGCAAGGACACCAATGGTAAATTTTCCCTCCAGCTCTTCAGGACTCATCTTTTCGGCTTTGCCAACAGTGACCGCGTTTTCTTTGTAACTGTTAATCATCTCAACAGCTCCACCCAGCTTGTTTCTTCGACCATGCTGGACATGACAGTTGGAGATGACCTCCACCACGGAAAAGCCTCTTTTCTTGATTGCCCTTTGTATCATCTGCTCGAGATGGGTGGCATGGTAGACGGTCCCCCTGGCCACAAAAGAGGCCCCTGCTGTGACCGCAAGCTCTGCAATGGAGAAGGCGTGTTCCACATGTCCGTACACTGAGGTGGTGGACTTGGACCCAAATGGAGTGGTCGGCGAGTACTGGCCGCCTGTCATTCCGTAGGTAGAATTGTTGATGATAATGGCAGTCAGATCAAGGTTTCGCCGGGCGGCATGGATAAAATGGTTGCCGCCGATTGCCGTGGCATCCCCGTCACCCATTACCGTAATGACAGTGAGTTCCGGTTTTGCCAGCTTGATTCCTGTGGAAAACGTCAGCGCCCGGCCATGGGTGGTGTGGATGGTATTAAAATCCACATAGGTAGGCATTCTTCCTGAACAGCCGATACCAGAGGCCAGGACCACATCATCCTTGCTCAGTTCCAAGGTGTGCACCCCCCTGAGCAGTGCCCCCATGACTATACCGTTGCCGCACCCTGGGCACCAGACATGGGGAAATTTTTTATCGTGACGAAGATACTCCTGGCGGATAATTTCAGCGCGTTCCAGCATAGCAACTCTCCTTGCACTATTCCGATAAAAAAGAAATCAGACAGTAATTAAGTGTTTCAGAATTTCTTCCGGGCTGATCAGGTGGCCGTCGATCCTGTTGTGCTTGACAATTCGACACCCTCCTTGATTCACTCGGCTGATCTCCCTGCTCATCTGTCCCATATTCATCTCCGGGACTATGGCTACGCGACATTGGCGCAGGTAGCTGTCAACACTCTTTCTGGGAAAGGGAAAGAGGGTCACAAGTTGTATCAGACCTGCCTTGACTCCTTGAGCCCTGGCGTCACGTACAGCTCGCAGAGCTGACCTGGCCACAGAGCCGTAGGCAATGACGCAGATCTCAGCATCCTCCATATCGTGGGTCTTGATCACCTGAATTTCCTGAAAACCTTTGCTGACTTTTCCGTGAATCCGCTGGATAAACTTCTCCACCTCTTTCCCGTCCTGGGTGGGATAGCCGCGGTCATCGTGAATCAACCCGGTGACGTGATGACGGTAGCCGTCACCAAAGGCGGCCATGTCCGGGACTCCACGATTGTTGTCTGCGTACGGTTTATACCATTCCGGGGGCACGTCAGGCGCGACACGGTCAATAACCCGTATCTGATCCGTATCCGGCAGGGCAACGGCCTCCCGCGTGTGGGCAACCACCTCATCGGAGAGGACAATCACCGGCACGCGATATTTTTCCGAGAGATTAAAGGCCTTTACAGTAACGGAAAAACAATCGGACACGGACGATACGGCAAGGACAATGATGGGATGGTCTCCGTGGGTACCCCATCTGGCCATCTGCACATCTCCCTGGGAAGGACTGGTGGGCAATCCGGTACTTGGTCCGCCTCGCATGACATTGACGATGACGCAGGGTGCTTCGGTAACACAGGCATAGCCCAGATTTTCCTGTATAAGAGAAAATCCCGGGCCACTGGTGGCGGTCATGGATTTAGTCCCTGCAAGAGAAGCACCGATAACAGCACCCATGGAGGCGATCTCATCTTCCATCTGAATAAATGTGCCGCCGAGTTCAGGGAGTTTTACTGAAAGCAATTCACTGATCTCAGAAGCAGGCGTGATGGGATAGCCTGCAAAAAAACGACAGCCAGCCGCAAGGGCACCTGCAACCACGGCCTCGTTTCCCTGGAGAAGGATTCTTTTCTGTTGATCACTTGTGACCATTTGTCTTCCTCCTCTCTGGATGCCTGTTTTTTATAGTGATGGCAAAATCAGGGCAATGAATTTCACAAAAACGGCAACCAACGCAGCTGTCCATATCTTTAATATAAGGAAGCCCTGTTTCGTCTTTGAGGATAATTTTTTTTGCACAGAGGGCTGAGCAGAGTCCGCAGGACTTGCACCAGTCGCGAAAAAATTTAACCGTATACAGTTTTGTTTCTTTCTTTTTGGTTTGAGCTGCAGAATCTGGAATTTCTTCCTTAGCAGCTTTTTGTTTTGGGCTATTTGCCATAAGAGTCTCCGGAAGTTATCCGATGTGATCTATTCCGGGCATGGGCGGAAAAGGAGTTTCGTTGTCTTTCCCTTCTGTTAACCGCCCATGATCCGATCCTCTGTTTTTGTTATAGTTGAGCCTGAAATAGTGTCAAGAAGATTAGCGCTTTCCTTTGAAAAAGATTCCTATTTTCTCTTGTCCTTTTCTGCTTATCGAGAGTCTTCTTTCTTCAACACACCACTATCACTTGCCTTAGGCTGTCAATTATGGTAGTTTTTTAATCTTTGAAAATCCAATCGAGGTATCGACAGTTTTAACAGACCGATCCACCTCTTTTTTCAGGGTTTTCCTCTATAGAGACATCCCAAGAGAAACACCATTTTTTACACCCTTTGAAATTTTTACCAGAAAGGAGTTACCTTGAAAAAGAAAATACTTGTCGCCAATCGTGGGGAGATTGCCATTCGCCTCATCAGGGCCATACAGGAATTAGATTATGAAGCAGTGGCTGTTTACGAATCACCGGACAAGGAATCACGTCATATCCGCATTGCCGACGAGGCCATCTGGTTAGGTAAGGGCCCCAGGTGTGACTACCTTGATATTTCCAAAATTATCAAGGCTGCCAAAAAGTCAGGTGCCAGTGCAATTCACCCAGGATACGGCTTTCTTGCAGAAAATCCAGATTTTGCCAAGGCCTGTGAGGATGAGGGAATCATCTTTATTGGTCCCTCTTCCGAGGTGATCACCAACCTCGGCAACAAAGTCATTGCCAGAAAAATCATGTCCGAGGCCGGTATCCCCATGGTTCCCGGTTCAGACAATCTTGCTGCCGGAGATGAGGGCGTTGCCACGGCAATCGCCTTTGCCGCTGAGTTCAAATATCCCATCATGCTGAAGGCGACCTGCGGCGGCGGTGGTCGTGGTATCAGGCTGATCGAGTCCGACGAGCAGATGCGGGAGGAGATTCCCATTGCCAGGGCCGAGGCCAAGGCCGCCTTTAATGATGACAGGGTGTACCTGGAAAAAGTTGTCATTGAACCGAAGCACGTCGAGGTCCAGATCATTGCCGACAGGGAGGGCAAGACAGTCCATCTTGGAACACGCGATTGCTCTATCCAGCGCAGGAACCAGAAACTGATCGAGATCGCTCCGTCCATGATCGGCGACAAAGAGCTTCTGGATACCATATGTGGTACTGCCGTGAAAGCAGCGAAGGCAGCAAACTACTTCAACGCAGGGACTGTTGAGTTTCTGATCGACAAAGACCTCAACTACTACTTCATGGAGATCAACACCAGGGTCCAAGTTGAGCATACCGTGACCGAGATGATCACCGGTATCGACATTGTCCGTACCCAGATTAAACTGGCAATGGGCAAGGTGCTGGCCTTTAATCAGGAAGACATCCAGATGCGTGGACATGCCATTGAAATGCGGATCAATGCCGAAGACCCCAAGGCAGACTTCATGCCTGAAGGTGGAAAGACCGTTGCCGTCTACCGGTCACCTGGCGGCTACGGCGTTCGCCTTGACGGCTTCGTCTACCAGGGGTACACCATTCCTCAAGTTTACGATTCGCTGCTGGTCAAAATGACGGTACATGGATTTTCCTGGAATGAAACCGTTGATCGCCTGCGACGCTGTCTGACAAATTTCGTTATCGCAGGGCCAAAGACCACCATTCCCTTTTATCTCAACATTGCAAAAGATGCTGATTTTATTGACGGGAATTTTGACACCTCTTATCTGGATAAGCATCCAGAGTTGTTTGACTATGAGGAAAATGCCAATGAGGCAAGTAAACTTTCCAACCTGATTGCAGAGATCCATCATCGCGGCCATAACCCATATGCCGCTTAATCAGTGTGAAGAGAGCCAACTGATAATTTCCGCTGCCATGGGCAGCAATTGCTAGAGAACAAGGAATGATTATGGAACGAATTGTACAAGGAACAACTCCAGCTGAAGTTGTAGCCAAGCTGCAGCAGGCAGATGGGTACTATATCACCAACACTGCCCGTGACCTCTCCCAGTCAGACTACAAAAACAGGATCCTGCTGCACACCGATGTGATGGCTGCCGATGCCAGGGAGCGCGCGGGATATTTTTCACTGGAAATCACTGGAGGAGCTTCAGTTCATGTGGATATCCTGCGGAAACAGGTTGATCCATTTCTGAAGCTGGAGATCCTGCGTGAGAAGATGCCCAACACCATGTTTCAGACCCTGTGTCGCGGGGTGAACCTCTTCGGTTACCGCCCTTATCCGCAGAATGTTATCCGTTTCACGGTAAAAGAGTTTGCCAAGTATGTAGATGTCTGGCGAACCTTTGACTTCATGAACTATGTGCCCAACATGCAGGCTGTCTTTGAAGAGGTTGCCAAGGCCGGCAAAATAAATGAGCCCTGTATTTGCTTTTCCACCGGGCCTGAGCATACCAATGAGTACTATCTGGGGAAAGTTCGGGAACTCCTGGATGTCACAGGAGAAGATGTCATTCTCTGTATCAAGAATCACGGAGGCCTTGGCACACCGCAGCGCATAGGTCAGCTGGTGGATACCATTCGCCAGAAACACCCGGATCTGCCCATCCACTATCACGGTCACAACACCGACGGCAATGACGTTGGTAGAATCATTGCAGCTGTGCAGAACGGTGCCAATATCGTTGATGCCGCGGATCACTCATTTACCGGTTTCTATGGCCCCCCTCCCATCCTCACAGTCATCCAGACCCTGAAAGAGCTGGGTCACACGGCTGTGGGCATTGATGAGGAAGCTGTTATCGAGTCCTCTGATGTTATCAGTGACGAGAGACAGCATTATGCTGATTTTGAATCTCAGATCAAAGGCTTTCAGCCAACTGTCCAGACCCATAAACTGCCGGGCGGCGCCATGGGATCCAGCCTCGAGCAGGCGGTAAAAGGCGGATTTTTAGATAAGATGCCTGCCATTCTCAACAAGGAACTTCCCCGTGTGCAGAAAGAGCTGGGCAACTACTGGTCTGTCACTCCCGGATCTCAGATCCTGTGGACCACTGCTGTGTCTAATGTGCAGGGAGGAGAACGCTACGGCAATCCTTCCGGAGATCTTCGCAACCTCCTTCTGGGAAAATATGGTCCCTTCCCCTTCTATGAGCCTGACGAATGGATTTACGAAAAGGTCCTTGGTGAAGACTGGAAAACAGTGTTGAAAGAGGAAGGCGGAGTGGAAGATATCGGTGACATGGATATAGCCAAGGAAAAAGAGATCCTCAGCGACAGAATCGAAGAGGATCCCACTGACCAGCAGCTCGTCCTCTATCTGCAGCATCCCAATGATGCCGTGGAGTTCTTCAAGTTCGAGGCCAAATTCGGACAGGCACACGTACTTCCGCCCTCTATCTTTCTCCATCAGGGGGGCTTCGAGCCTGGTGAAACGCTCAACTTTACCGACCATACCGGGAAAGAGCACATGGTTGAGGTCGGCCCCTCCATTGTTAATGAGGATGGGGCAACCAGCGTCTATCTTAACGTTGATCACCACCAACGGGTCTACTCCTTTGAGCCTGAACTTGCCGAAGGGGCTGTGGCCGCTGCAGCTGCCATGTCCAAGGAGGAGATCATGGATCTGGCCAAGGCCGGAGACATGCGGGCTCCCTTTGCAGGAAATATTTGTGAAGTCAGTGTGGAGGAGGGTCAACAGGTGGCCAAGGGCGACAAGTTGGCGGTTATGGAGGCAATGAAGATGCAGACCCCCATCAACTGCGAGATCGACGGCATAGTGACCTCGGTTTCAGCCAAGGTTGGAGATGCCCTGAAACCTGGCGACAAGATCTTAAAAGTGGATATTGACGAATAAATCAATTTCCGGCAGCATGTACAAAGGCCTTTTCGTATGCAGTGGCATTATGAAAAGGCCTTTCTTCTTTCTGATGGGTGGAACAGCAAAAGAAAAAGGGAAGCAAAGATTGCTCTTCACTTCCCTTCTTTATTGTTGGAGCCGACAAGCGGGATCGAACCGCTGGCCTACGCTTTACGAGAGCGTCGCTCTACCAACTGAGCTATGTCGGCCCTGGCACGGAACCTTTTAGCGATCAGACTGGTCAGCATACTGCTGTAGAGCTGCTCAGTCGGATCGTTAAAATCTTCAGCACCAGTAACTGCTTGTCAATACAAAGCCGGGAAGCAACGTATTGCTGTTTCCCAGCTCATAATCTGTTTCCACAGCTTCTGCTTCCGGTTACAGGCGAAATCTATAGCAGGCTCGTTTTGCAAAGTCAAATCTTTTAATCTTCCCAACGCTATTGAGGCGACTACGCGCATCTCATGTACCACATTCCATTAACACTTTTCCTCGTTGCCCTTCTCTCCTCCTGTTCTCCGGAAGAGGAGAAGACAGATCCGCAGCCTGAGGTCTCAGAATCATTCCAGGCCTTGTCACAAGTCCCTGAAAAGGGATGTCGTGCCTGTCACAGTATGGATCTTGATCCAGCACACGATCTTCAATGCACTGTCTGCCATGCAGGTAACAACGATACAGAGGAAAAGGAGCAGGCGCATTCGGGTCTCATTGCCCTGCCGGCGCATCCGGAAAACATGAAAAAAAGTTGTGGGCCCTGTCACCAGGAACAGGTGGAAAGCAATGCCCATTCTTTGCATTTCACCCTCAAAAACGCAGTAAATCAGGTCCGCAGTGCCTTTGGCGCAGAAAAAGAAGTGGAATCGTTGACGGATATTCCGGTGCTCGACAACCCACAAACCATTCTAGATCTCGCCGACGATCTCCTCCGGCGCAGATGTCTGCGATGTCACCCCTATAGCTCAGGAGACAACTACCCGACTGTTGCCCGGGGAAGTGGCTGTGCTGCGTGCCATATGGAGTTTTATGAGGGAAAGCTGGTCGCCCATGCCTTTCTCAAGACGCCAGGAGACAGCCAATGTTTGCAATGCCATTATGGGAACTGGGTCGGTTTTGACTATTATGGCCGTTATGAGCATGACCTGAATGAGGAGTACCGTACCCCATACACAACCCGTAATGATTATTTCCGCCCCTACGGAGTGGAATTTCACCAACTTGTCCCTGACGTGCATCAACAGAAAGGAATGGTCTGTGTCGATTGCCATTTCCAAGACCAGCTCATGACCGGGCAGGCAGAAGGTGTGAGTTGCGCAGACTGCCACTCCAAAGAAAAACTGGAGAGCGGGCCACTGCCTGCCAACGTCACCCAGGAAGAGGATTCATTTTTCCTCCACTCACGCCACGAGAACAAGGTGCATACGATTCCCTTGTTAACCCATCCAGCCCATGACATCTACACAAATAAAGTGAGTTGCCAGGTCTGTCATGCTCAATGGTCCTTTAATGATCAGGAGACCCACCTCCTTCGCAGCGATGTTGACGACTACGACCCATTTGAGCGGCTCACTGTCCAAGGAAGCTCGGAAATAGAAAAATTGTTAAGCAACAATCTGGATTTTGAGGCAGATGAGCTGCCCCATGGAATGACAGATAAAATCAGCAGGGATTTTCGTGCTGGTATCTGGTATAAGGGCTTTGTTACCAGGCGTTGGGAGTCAGTTCCTCTGGGGAGGGACGGGGAAGGCAGGCTGCAGGTTCTGCGCCCCCTTCTCGACCTGCATCTCTCCTGGATAGATGAAGATGAAGAAGTCCACTTTGATGCTGTCCAGGCAGATTCCTCAACTGACGGCATGGTCCCCTATACACCGCACACCACCGGCAAGGCAGGACTTTTCTATAGAGAGCGTATTAATAATTTTCTTCGATCTGAGAAGATGAGCAGTAAGTGAAAAAGAGACGTTCCCTCAATGCCCAACCATTTCATTTCTCCATGGGACGACTTCTATCCATAGGCAAAAAAGAGAGTTCCCCTCTCATTCCCATCACCCTGTTTTTTCTTGTGGTTCTGCTGCTCTGCCTGCTCCCTGCTTCGGGGATAGCTTCTGCCAACAAAAAACAGCCTGCCACGCAGCGTCCCTATATCATCAAAAATCGTACTTATTATCCCCTTCCCTCCTCTGAAGGCTATGAGGAAACTGGTTTGGCCTCCTGGTATGGCGGTGATTTTCACGGTCGAGCCACATCCAATGGTGAAATCTACAATATGCATGACATGACTGCGGCCCACAAACTGTTGCCCATGCACACCATGCTGCTGGTTTCCAATCTGGATAACGGGCGGGAAACAGTGGTTCGGGTCAATGACCGGGGACCCTTTGTCAAGGGGAGGATAATTGATGTCAGTCTGAGTGCAGCCAAGAAACTGGCATTGCTGCACAGGGGAACAGCCAGGGTAAAAATAACTGCCCTGGGTGAAGTCAAAAAAACGAATGGGCAGCACAGGTTTGCCAGTCATGCCGATTTCGGCAAGGGGGAATTCTATGTTCAGATCGGGGCGTTTATCAAGAAAACCAACGGCTTGCGCCTGCAAAAACGATTTCTTGACACAGGTCACAGGGCAGTGATCCGCAAAACTAGGATCAAGGGGCAGACCTATTACCGGGTACAGGTCTATGTGGGAACCACGCTGCGCAACGCCAGGCGTTCAGAGACGGTACTCCTCAACAAAGGCTATACCGGTGCCTTTGTTATTGCTCGCTAGAATTTTTACAAAAAAAGCGCTGTCGCTTCAGGAGTGTGAATCTGCCTGACGTACTTTGCTGATAAAATCATAGAGTTTGGCGTGATCTTTAATTCCCGGCGCTGTTTCCACGCCGGAATTGACATCCACCCCATAGGGGGAGACCGACTCGATCGCCTGGAGCACGTTATCCGGACCAAGACCGCCTGCCAGAATCATGGGACGCTGGAGGTTGAGCTTTTGGATGATATTCCAGTCAAAGGTCTTCCCTGTGCCCCCTGCACTGTCTTTAACATAGGTGTCAAGGAGGTAGCCGCGGACAACATCGCCGTAGGGGCTGAACTCAGAGGGAGTGGACTGTTCCCCCACCCGAAAGGCCTTGATTACCCGGCAGGGTGAGGCAAAACGCTCGAGACGTTCACAATATTTGGGATCTTCGCTGCCATGGAGCTGGGCATGGGAGAGTCCGCAGTAGGCGACTATATCTTCCACCTCTAGACGGTCACGGTCAACAAAGACTCCGACACAATCGACAAAAGGCGATATTGTGGCAACGACGTCCCGTACAAAATCCGGAGCCACATTACGGGGACTTTTCTCATAGAAGATAAATCCCAGGGCATCAAGACCAGCCTCAACCCCTGCTTCCGCATCTTTTTTTCTGGTAATGCCACACATCTTAATGCGTGTCCTGCCGCGCATGTCTCCTCCTCTGTTCATATATCGGACAACACTCAGCCGTCTCTCAGTCCCTGCAGGGTATTCCCGCCATTTTTCCCGCGCATCAGGGTCTCGCCAATCAATGCTGCAGTGACACCGGCCTGCTGCAACCGCTGCAGATCCTCCCGGGTTTTCAGGCCTGATTCGCCAACCACGGCAATGTGCTCCGGGATCAGTTTTTTCAGACGAAAAGTTGTCTCGGTGTCCATGGAGAAATCTTTAAGGTTACGATTGTTGATCCCGATAAGCGAGGCTCCGGTTTGCAGGACCGTCTCCAGTTCTTTTTCATCATGGACCTCCACTAGGCAATCAATGGAATATTCAGCAGCATGCTGCTGAAAATCTTTCAACTGAAACGCATCAAGAATGGAGGCCATGAGCAGGATGGCATCTGCTCCACAGGCATGGGCCTCGTCAATCTGCAGGGGGTCGATGATAAATTCCTTGCGCAAGACAGGGATGCTCACGGTTTCTCGTACCTGGAGAAGGTAGAGCAGGGAGCCCTGGAAAAAATCCACGTCGGTCAACACAGAGATGGCCTGGGCGCCATTACGTTCATAGTTGGCTGCAATTGCCACTGGATCAAAGTCAGGGCATATCAATCCCTTTGAGGGGGAGGCCTTCTTTGCCTCAGCGATGATGGCGATACCGGGGTAGTCGATAAGGGCCTGACGAAAGCCGCGCACCAAAGGGATCTCTTTCTCATCAAAAGGGGCAGGAATACGCACTCCCTCCCTGCGAAGGATTTCAACCTCCTCTCTTTTTCTTGCAACAATTGTATCGAGGATGTGCTCCATATCAGTCAGTTGGGGTGCAAAGTTAATGGGTTGGGTGAGTTTTTATTTGGTGCTGGAAAAGGCCACCAGGAGGTCCAGTTTCTCCAGGGCCCTGCCTGAGTCAATCACCTCTGCTGCGCGGGCGATACCTGCCTTGAGATCATCACAGAGTCCGGCTGCCATAAGTGCTGCTCCGCTGTTGAGAAGGACCATGTCCCGTTTTGCTCCCTTCTCGCCGCCAAGCACTGCTCGCAGCTGGGAGGCAGATTCCTCGGCCGTTGTTCCGCCACGCAGATCATCCAGGCTGGCCAGGGAGAGACCAAGATCTTCAGGGCTGACACTATAGGTTGTCACCTGGCCATTGTGCAGGTCTGCAACATGCGTGATCCCGGTAACAGTAAGCTCATCCAGGTTGCCCTCCCCATGGACCACCAGCGCCCTTTTTGATCCAAGCTTTCCAAGGACCTGGGCCAGGGGTTCGATCAGTTCACGGTCAAAGACACCAAGGATTTGAACATTGGCCCCTGCCGGATTAGTCAGTGGTCCTAAGATATTAAAAATGGTGCGGATCCCCAGTTCCCGCCTTGGGCCAATGGCATGCTTCATGGCACCGTGCAGGGCTGGAGCAAAGAGAAAGCCTATCCCGATTTCCTGAATGCACTGCCCGACCTCTTCCGGACTGAGATCCAGGGAAACGCCTGCAGCTTCAAGGACATCAGCGCTGCCGCAATGACTGGATATGGACCTATTCCCATGTTTGGCCACAGGAAGCCCGGCCCCTGCTACCACAAAGGCAGTGGTGGTTGACACATTAAAGGTTCCGGAACCGTCTCCCCCGGTACCGCAGGTGTCCACCAGGACATCTCCCTGTCCCACATCGATGCCGGAGGCAATGGGAGTGGCCTTTTCACGCATGACACGGACTGCACCGGTGATCTCTTCCACCGTCTCTCCCTTCATTCGCAGGCCAGTGATAAAAGAGCCGATCTGGGCAGGAGTCGCCTCCCCTCCCATAATCTGGTTCATCACCCCAACCATCTCCTCTTCATTCAGATCCTGACGCAGGACAACTTTGGCAATCGCTTGCTTAATATCCATATCTGTTCTCGATTGTTTTTATCTACTGTTAATCTTAGATGATTTCGTGAAAAATTAAAAATGGCACCATGGAGCGGTGGAGAATTTTTTGCGGTTTGTGCCTCTCTGCAACACTGTTACTCTTTGCTCATAAAGTTTTTCAGGAGAGTAATTCCTGCAGGGGTCATGATCGATTCCGGATGGAATTGTACCCCTTCGACGTCCATCTCCTTGTGCCGCAGTCCCATGATTTCCCCTTCTTCAGTCCAGGCGCTGACCTCTAAGCAGTCAGGGAGGCTTGTTTTCTCAACAATGAGCGAATGGTAGCGCATACCGTCAAATGGATTGGACAACCCTTCAAACACACCTTTATTGTCATGAAAAATGGGTGAAGTCTTGCCGTGCATGATCCGGGAAGCGCGGATCACAACACCTCCAAAGGCCTCTCCAATGGACTGATGACCGAGACAGACACCAAGAAGTGGTATCTTGCCGCTGAAATGTCGGATGGTGTCTATGGAGATCCCTGCCTGGGCAGGGGTGCAGGGGCCTGGAGAAATAAGAATTCGCTCAGGTTCAAGATCAGCAATTTCCTTGATGCTGATCTTGTCATTACGAAAGACACGAATATCTCTCTGTAGACCATCTTTTTGCAGATTGCCGGCAATGGTCTGCACGATATTGTAGGTAAAAGAATCGTAGTTATCTATGATGACAAGCATAGCTTAAAACCCCTTTTCTGCAAGTTCGACTGCTCGTCGCAACCCCATGGATTTATTGATTGTTTCCTCATATTCCTTTTGCGGGTCAGAATCAAAAACAATGCCTGCGCCTGCCTGGACCCAGAGATCCTTGCCCTGCATGACAAAGGTTCTGATGGTAATACAGAAATCCATGTTTCCTGAAAAACCAAAATAGCCAACCGCTCCTGCGTAAGGGCCGCGCCTTGCAGGTTCAAGCTCGTCAATGATCTCCATGGCCCTTATTTTAGGGGCACCACTCACAGTTCCTGCGGGAAAACAGGCATTCATCACATCAAACTGGTTTTTTCCCTCAGCTATTGTCCCATGCACACCTGAAACAATGTGCATCACATGACTGTAACGTTCTATGATCAGGAGGTCCGTCACTTCCACGGATCCGTCGCGGGCCACCCTGCCCACATCGTTGCGGCCAAGATCCACAAGCATGAGATGTTCTGCCCTTTCTTTGGGGTCTGCAAGGAGTTCAAGTTCAAGGGCCTTGTCTTCTTCTTCGCTCTGCCCGCGCACCCGGGTCCCGGCAATGGGGCGGAGTTCAATGGCCTCGTCTTCCTTGCGTACCAGGATCTCCGGCGAGGAGCCGATCTGGATCAGGTCTCCAAGTTTTATAAAAAAGAGGTAAGGACTGGGGTTGATATGGCGCAGGGCGCGGTAGAGGACCAGAGGGGCAATGTCTGTTTGCGTATGGAAACGCTGGGACAGGACCACCTGGATAATATCGCCGGCCTTAATGTATTCCCTGGCCCGTTCCACCATAGAGTGAAATTGCTGCTCATCCATGTTGGAACGAAATTGGTGTGGGTTCCTGCTGCCTCTGTTGCTTGACTCGAGGAAAGAGGGAGGAACAGGCGCTCGGAGGAGTGATACCACAGAGTCAATCTTTTTTGTGGCTGCCTCGTAGGCACCACGGTTGTTGTCGTTTTCTTCGGATGCCACCCAGCAGACCACGGTCACGGTTTGTTCGAAGCTATCATGGATTAAGACAACCCTGGGGATCATGAAAGAACAATCAGGAAAGTCAAGTTCAGGCAGGTCGCTGGGCAGCTCTTCCATGAAACGGACCATGTCGTAACCAAGAAAGCCGACAGCGCCCCCGCAGAAACGAGGCAGATCTTGATTTTCTGCAGCTTTGAAATCTTCTAAGATTTTTTGTAAAGCCTGCAGCGGCTCGCCCTTCATTTTGATATGATCAGAAAGACTCCCGGAAAACGAATGAATATCGATGCTGGAATCTTTGGAAGAAAAGGTGAGCAGCGGGTCAAATCCAACAAAGGAATACCTGCCCCACTTTTCCCCCCCTTCCATACTTTCAAAAAGAAAGATATGGTTCTCTTCGCCTCCAATCTTGGCAAAAAGTGTGAGAGGGGTATCCAGGTCTGCAACGATGGTGCGATAGACTGGAACCAGCCCTGCTGTTTCCCTGGTATCCAGGAACGTCTGGTAATCGGGAAGATGTGTTAATGATGACATGAATAGATTAGGTACAGAGATGAATTGGTTATTGGCGGGAGAAGTGACTACAATTCCAGATCTCTCACTTTTTCCCTGAATACGTTATCACTACCTTACCACAAAAGAGTGAAAAAAATATCTTTTTCCCTGTGGGTGAAACAAAAAAAGGGCCACAAAGTCGTAAGACTTTATGGCCCTTGGTCAAGCATTCAGAAATTGCGGCTGCCCCGCTGTCAGTAAAAACGGATCAGGCAGAGGCCTGCATATTATTGACGCGTTTTGTCAGGCGAGAGACCTTGCGGGAAGCGTTCTTCTTATGGATAGTTCCTTTGGATGCGGTCCTGGCAATAACCGGGATAGCAGCTTGAAGAGCTGCCTGTGCATCTTCTTGGGAGCCTGCTTCAATGGCAGCATCTACGTTCTTCATGACATTTTTCATACGGGTGGTGTTGGTGCGGTTTCTCAGGCGACGCACCTGGGATTGACGATTTCTTTTCTCAGCGGATTTATGATTAGCCACGAATTTCTCCTGTAGTTTACGCTAATATATTCATCACCGGCCATATAGACCGGAAAGGTATTCAAAAGAGCCTGGTTATTTTGCAACTGACCAGGAAACAAGAGAAATATTTTTAATATGATATCCCACTAAAGTCAACAGTTATTTCACCTTCCTGATAATTAGAGAAGAAAGTACTTTCTGTTTGACTTGTCACTCAACCCCGAGATATCCTATGCATTAGATTTTCAAATATTTTTTTCTCTAAATTCTTTATCTATGCATGGTTCAACTATGGGTTTTCCAAAAACTATCTTCAACGTCAGCGAAACAAAAAATTGTCCTCTCTACTCCTTCGGGGATACGTTTACCATTGCCGGGATAACTATCTCCATAAACTCAGAGGAGGAGAACACCTTTATCACCACCGCCATCGTCCATTCGCCCAAGGAGAAGGAGAAATGTAAGATTCTCAATGGAGACCTGACAAAAATAATCATCCAATACGAGCGTGCCGACAAAATCCCGGTTTGCCTTATCAGCTGCAGTGGCTGTACAGGCTCTCTCAGGCTTGAAAATACCGGTGAAGTCAACCTCGTAGAAAGCGAAGGCAACGAGACCTATGCCAACGAACTGGGCTCCATGCTCCACCTGCTTTCCGACTTTGCCTTTTTCAAGAATATTGACGACATCAAACTGGAACAGGTCATCCAGTTTTTCAAGCTGAACAAATTTGAAAAGGGTGATATCGTTATCCGCAAGGGTGAACCAGGGGGGAATTTTTATATCATCATCACCGGCAGTGTCAACGTCATCAATGAACGTGGAATGACCATCACCACCCTGAACAAAGGTGATGTGTTCGGAGAAATGAGTCTCATCTGTAACGACCCTGTCGGGGCAACCATTCAAGTTAAGGAGCCCACCTCCATCCTCTATATCGATAGAAAGAATTTCCAGAAGATCTTGCAGCAATATCCGTCGATGCAGCTCTATTTCACAAGACTGATGGCCCAACGGTTGACCAAGTCCAATATTATTCGCGCTGAAGATCTTTCTTCAGGCATGGTCGGAAATCTGGCAGAAATTCCTGCTGAGGCGTTGTTTCAGACTCTGAACATGAACCACAAAACAGGAATACTCACCATCAGTGAACTGGCTAAAGGAACAGCCCGTTTCTCATTCCGCCAAGGATCGCTGATCAAGGCCAAGTATAATGAACACGAGGGAGAGGATGCCTTTTATGAAATTCTGAAGGAACAGAACGGACGTTTCCGGTTCACGCCCGGCATCCCGCCTGAAGACTTTGAGATTCCGGAAATCGGATATTTCATGAAACTCCTCATGGAAGGCATGCGCCGCCTTGATGAGATGCGTGAGCGAAATACAAACTGAGTGGGAGAAGAGAATCGTCGAAAAAAAACGATCCCCTAACAAGGCAAGGTGTTGACTGAATTTGTCATTGGTTTCCTGCTGAGTTATTCCAGCTCGCCCAGGTAATTAAAGGTCGGCAACCTGGGATATCTTCCCTTACCGCTGAGTCTTCCACCCAGCTCCTCCATCTCTTTCTTCCCTGCAGGAATGTTGCTCATATCGATAACCGCATAATCGAGTCCCAGTTCCTTTAACTCGTACAGATAGGGAAGAAGTGAGAAAGGACGTACCGGGACAGTGGCCGTGACATTCTCTTTTTTCAAGAGGAAAAACTGTTCTCTGCGCGGACTGTTCAGTGTCCTGTTATATTGAAAATGGTCGGGATCGAGTCTGGCGGTGAACAGGGCCGGGGCTCCGTAAACCGTCAGGCCCAGACGAAGATTGGAGTTATTGTGGCTGCAGTCGGTAATTACTTCTGCTATGCTTCTTTTGTCACTCTCAATGGAGAGCTGTGCCGCTTCAATCCCTCCCTCTTCCACCATGGCTGCTGCCTGGCTGTTGAGGAGATTCACTGTATAGTCACAGGAGAGATGTACGCGTTCTTTGGAAAAGAAGACAAACTGGCTGATGTGACCCAACTGAAAACTCTTGAATCCTGAGCGGATAAGCTGCTGAATCTGCTTTCTGATCCTTGGCAGTTCTCCTTCAAAGAGTATGGGAGGGAGGCACCAGGTGAGATCACGGCTTCGTTTTCCTAAGTACCGTTTAAGCTGACCGGTCTGGCTCATGTTTGATTTGTTTATGGTCAGGAGATATCGGTCCGGATTAAAGGGCAGCTTGCCGAGCAAACTCCTTGCGGAGTCCAATCGCAGCCAGCTTTCCAGGGGTAATTTGATTCTTTTTCCCTGTGGTTTTCCCCTGGGAATTCCTTTTGCTCGTGGTTCATGTGGAGTCGATACGCCTGCACCTTCCTGTGGTGAAAAGATCTCTCCTTCTATTAAACGAACACGGGAGCTGATTTTATCACGGAATTGCTCGAGAAGTGCAGCAGAAGCTTTTATGCCCGGTAAAGAACGAGGGGTTGAAGCCGTATCTTTTTTAACGTCCACCCGATACACATCAATTCTTTTGGAGTTCGAGTAAAACTCCCATTCAGGCACCAGCACCTGGACCTTGTCTCCGGCAGCCGCTGCTGTCACCTGGTTGTTTCCGTTGCGCAATTCTCTCAGGCTGAAGGCAAGACGTTCTCCAGAAGGTTCAGCATGCAGTCGCAGCCTGTCTCCTGCCTGCAGTTCCTCTTTCAGGGTGAGCCTTGCGTACAGCTTGTTTTCATAGGGCTTCGCAGCACCCAGTCTTCCAAGGTAATCCCCCATGTTTCCGGAATGATGTGGAGTAATGGCGTCTGCAGGCTGGGGAGAGAAATAGTAACCGGTTGAGGTCTTGCGCCCCATGGCCCTGTTGCTGAGTACCTCTGCTTCTTTCAAGGCCTGGGGAAAGGTCTCAGGCGAGGCATCCATGACCAGACGATAGGCTTGGACAATATGAGAGACATAATGGGCTGAACGAAGACGGCCTTCTATCTTCAAAGAGGCAACCCCTGCCTCCTGAAGACTGGGCACAGCCTCAAGTGCTGAGAGGTCGTTCATGGAAAAAAGGTACTGGCCCTTGCCTGTCTTGGGTTTCTGTTTGTGGCTTGAGGGCTTGCCTCCCTTTTGCGGGCTCCAGCTGTAATGGCGGCGGCAGGGCTGGACGCATTTACCGCGCAATCCGCTTTTGCCGCCAAGAAAAGAAGAGAAGAGACAGAGACCAGAGTAGGAAAAACACATGGCCCCATGGACAAAGACCTCGATCTCGATATCTGTTTTAGAACAGAGGCTGCTGATCTCCTTAAGGGTCAACTCTCTTGCCAGCACTGCCCGTTCAAAACCCATTTCCTGAAAGCCGTGCAGCGATTCTGAATTGTTTGCGGAAAGGAGAGTGGAGGCATGCAGCGGGATAGAGGGAAAGTACTCTCTGATCAACCTGACCAGACCAAGGTCCTGAACAATGAGGCCGTCAGTTTCCATCTCTTCCAGCAGAGACAGCGTTTCCAGGGTTTGTGGAAGATCCTTCTCTCGAACCAGGCTGTTGGCTGCAAGGTAGATTTTTTTGCCAAGTCCGTGACAGTGTTGAACCATGGCCAGAATCTCTTCCAGGCGCAGATCCCGAGCCAGGTTTCTGGCATTGAATCCAGGGGCTCCGACATAGACGGCATCTGCTCCAGCGTCAAGGGCCGCAAGGAAGTTTTCGGTGTTTCCGGCTGGCGCCAGAAGCTCCATGCGCATCGGAGGCGAAGAAGGATAAAAGCTCAATTCTTGTTTTTCAGGACAACTTCGTCCCGCCCGCCATGTTCCTCAAGGATGACCTGAATCCGTTCATCGGGCCGGACTGTGGTCTGCACCCCCACATAATCGGCCTGAATGGGCAGTTCCCGCCCTCCCCTGTCCACGAGCACTGCAAGCTGGATGGAATGGGGGCGGCCATAATCCATCAATGCATCCATGGCCGCACGTATGGTACGGCCGGTGAACAGGACATCATCCACCAGTATGACGTCTTTCCCCTCCACAGTGAATCCAATGTCTGTGGTTTTCACCACAGGATTCTGGGTGATGAGGCTCCAGTCATCACGATAGAGGTTGATGTCGAGACTGCCATAGGGAAGTTGCTGTCCAGTCTGATCCTCTATGATCGCTCTGATGCGCTGGGCAAGGAAGACGCCGCAGGTGTGAATACCGACTATAGCAAGACTTTCAATGGTGTGATTTCTCTCAAGGATCTGCAGGCTGGTCCTGTTCACGGCCAGGGAAAGATCGCCTGCGCTCAGCAATGTTCTGCTTTCCATACTCACCCCTGGACCCTGTTCCAAAAGAAATCAATTCCCTTTGCATCGACCCGGTTCAGGGCCTCGGGAAAGGCCTCGCATTCGGCGTCAAAAACCTTGGCAGCAATATCATCAGGGGTATCTTCATAGTCGAGGTCCACACTCTTCTGATAAATGATGGGACCTTCGTCGTACACTTCATTGGCAAAATGCACGGTACACCCGCTCACCAGACAACCCCTTTTTTTCAAGGCCTTATGCACCCTGGAACCATAAAAGCCATCGCCGCAGAACGAGGGGATCAGGGAGGGATGAATATTGATGACCGAACGGGCCAGTTCAGATGGCGGGTGATAGAGTTTCAAATAACCGGCAAGGGCAATGACATCAATATCATAATTCTTGAGAATGGTATTGATTTGATCATTGGTGCTCGCATGAAAGGCAGGATAACCGTAATTCCTGGCCTTGGTTAATCCCAAGGCATCAGCAACGTTGGAGATCACCACCTGCACTTCGGCATGCAGGCTGCCGTCCTGGATTCTTTCGTGGAAATTGTCAAGTGTTCTTCCGCTGCCGGAAAGCAGCACTGCCATCTTTAACATATCTTCGCCTTCTTCTATTTGAAGTAGTCGTTTGATTCAACATCCACCTTTTCAAGCCAGTTAGAGATGGTGGTATCATAGGAGGAAGTGAGGGCAAAGACCTTGGCTGCCAGACGGAACCGGGTCTTCAGGGTGGTGTTGCCGGTTTCCTTCATCTCTTTCAGGACTTGCGGATAATCGGCCGGATCAACGATCACGGTGACATCTTGAAAATTTTTGGCTGAGGCACGAAGCAGGGTCGGGCCGCCGATATCAATGTTTTCAATGGCATCGCCCAGGCTGCAGTTGGGATCTGCCACGGTCTTTTCAAAGGCATACAGGTTTACTGCAATAAGATCGATGTTTTTCAGGCCGTTTTCAGCACACTGCTTTTGGTGATCGGGATTTGCTCTCTGGTTGAGAATACCGCCATGGACCTTGGGATGCAGGGTCTTTACCCGACCGTCAAGCATTTCAGGGAATCCGGTAAACTCGGAAACATCCATAACATCAAGGCCTGCCTCACGCATCACTTTAGCAGTCCCACCGGTGGAAAGAATTTCCACTCCCAGGTCCACAAGTTCTTTGGCAAAGCCTTCAATGCCGGATTTATCAGTCAGGCTGATCAGTGCTCTTTCGATTTTGCTCATAATATTTCCTTTCTCTTTAGATGTTATTTATCTTTACGAATAAATTCTCTGATCTTACGTCGATCGCGTTTTCCAGGTCGTTTTGCCGGCATGACCTGCCCTGCATGGAAGAGGGATCGTAACTTACGCTGTTCTTCTCGTTTTTGAATGGACTCCTCAGATTCTTGATAGAGAGTCCTGGCTACAGTTGCCGGTCCGCGCTTACTGGACAGGGCGAGCACAATAACGGTCTGTTCCATTTCACCCTTATGGATGACAAGGATATCGTCGGGGGTCACAGCTTTTGCGGGTTTGCACCGCTGACCGTTGACGAAGACCTTGCCTCCGCTCACAGCCTTGGAAGCCAAGCCCCTTGTTTTGAAGAAACGTGCGGCCCAGAGCCACTTATCCACTCTCACCTGTTCGTCTGTCATGGTCATCTTTCCAGCAAAAAATAGGCAGATTTTACTTGGTAAAGACAACTATTTTACACTGAAATGCGAGAAAAGCATATAAAAAGATCGCCTTGAGAGGAGGTAACCTGCTGCAAAAACCATTTGACGGTTGTCGAACAACAAAAAAAGGTGTAAAGACTTCTCTTTAAAAAAAATCAGTCCAACGTAGTCAGAAATCATTCACAAGAGACTCTCATGCTCGTCAAAGACCTTCTCGAAAGCCATAAAACCACCTTCAGCTTTGAATTTTTTCCACCCAAGGAGGATGCCGCTGCTGATCGCTTGCTGCAAACCATTTCTAATCTTATGCCTCTTGGGCCCTCCTATGTAAGTGTCACTTATGGAGCCGGGGGAACCACCAGAGACAGGACCCACGATCTGGTGGTTCGAATCAAGGAACAGACGGACATCACAGTGGTTTCCCACCTGACCTGTGTGGGAAGTACCCGTGACGAAATTCACATTATTCTTGAAAAATATCAGGAGGCAGGAATTGAAAACATCCTTGCCCTGCATGGCGACCCCCCAAAAGGAGAGGAAGATTTCGTGGAGCCGAAAAATGGCTTTGCCTATGCCGCAGACCTGGTATCATACATCAAAAAACATTTTCCCCAGATGTGTATTGGTGTCGCCGGTTTCCCGGAAGGTCACCCTGGTACGCCAAACCGTATCAAAGAGATTGAATACCTTAAAGAGAAGGTTGATGCCGGAGCAGACTACATAGTGACTCAGCTCTTTTTTGATAACCGCGATTTTTATGATTACTGTGAACGTTGTGAGCTCGCTGGAATCCATGTGCCGAACATTGCCGGGATCATGCCGGTGAGCACTAAATCCGGTCTGATCAGAACAGCCGAGCTGGCAGGCGGCGCAAGGATTCCGGCCCGACTGCTGAAGGCGGTATATCGTGCTGAAGATGATGCATTCGTGGAAAAAGTCGGTATTCACTGGGCAACAGAACAGATCAGGGACCTCATTGACAACGACGTGCGCGGAATCCAGTTTTTTACTCTCAACTCTTCCGAGGCCACCCAGGAGATCTACAAATCCCTTGGTGTCCGCGACTCCACCCAGCTGAGGTGCTGATTGAAGACATGAAGATTCAGTCCGTGGGGATCAAGGATATCCAGATTCCAGTCCGTATCCGGGAGAAAAACGGTGGCCTGCAAAACAGTGTGGCCACTGTCTCCCTGCAGGCCAGTATGCCTGGAGAGTATCGGGAAAGCTGTGTCCACACCTTCACCTCTGTCCTCAACAAGTATATGGACGAGATGAGCGTCACCATCTTTCCCCAGCTATTGGCTGAAGTAAAAGAGGGCTTGCGCGCCGAAAGTGCCCGCGTGGAGATGTCCTTTCCCTATTTTATCGAAAAAAAGGCCCCTGTTTCCAAGACCCGCAGCCTCATGGAATATGAATGCACCTTTACCGGCGGAGTAGGCACAGATGACGACTTTATTCTCTCAGTGAAGGTCCCCATTACCACCCTCTGTCCCTGTTCTAAAGAAATAAGTAGCGCAGGCGCCCATAATCAGCGGGCCGAGGTCACCTTGAATGTAAAGTTCAGGAAATTTGTCTGGGTGGAGGAGTTGATCCAGATGATAGAAAAGTCAGCCTCCTGCGAACTCTGGGCCCTGCTCAAACGCCCTGATGAAAAATACGTGACGGAAAAGGCCTACGAGAATCCAATGTTTGTGGAAGACGTGGTGCGCAAGGTCGCCGTCACTGCCCTTGCAAACAAGGATATCACCTGGTTCTCTGCAAGTGTAGAAAGCTTTGAATCCATTCATAAGCACAGTGCTTACGCCTACGTGGACTCCAACGAGATCCGCTGAGGGGTCCCTTGTTCAGCAGTAACATTTCCTCTCCAAAGTCCACCCTCCCCTCCTCTCGCCCCTGACACACTTTATCTTGTCTCTCCGACGATAGCTTTTCCTTTAATTTGACAAAAATACGTTATACAATACAACATAACAGCTTGTATTCAACACGGTCAACAGATGCGTAAATGTTTAATTTTTCAGAAAATATAGCCTGGCAGGTTTAGAGTATTGAAGGCGACATCTCTACCCAGCAAGCGAAGGGCAGGAGGTTTGATCTCTGTATTATTCTCCTGCCTCTTGTTTACCCTCTTTTTCCCTGTGTCTCCGGCCTATGGGGTCCAATCTCATGGCGGTGCAGAGGGGCTGATTTCCCATCAACTCGGGCATATCCTCTTTACCCTTGCCATGGTCCTTCTTCTCTTCCAGCTGACGAGATCTCGCCTGACCGGTCCGGGGTGGTATGAGTTCAGAGGGTTTTTGTGGGCGATTATTCTCTGGAATACACTCACCTTTACCGGCCATTGGATGCAGGAGGGTATGGCGGCGGAGTTTTTTATTCGTCAGGATAATCGAATTGCTGCATTTCAGGTCGACAGTTTTGCCAACCTGATCTTCTATCTCACCCGACTCGATCACCTCCTCCTGGTGCCCGCCTTTTTCATGCTCCTGCTCGCCCTCCAAAAATGGGGGCGTGGCAAATGAGGCTTTCCTGGCTGCCTGTCATCTGGATTGATATCCTCGGGTCCATCGTTGTACTGGTGCTCGCCAGCCTCTGCGCCATTTATTCCTTGAAACTGCTGAGAAAGAACCCTGAGCAGACCTTCCACCATTATCTCTTTTTGCTCACCCTCTCCTTTGTCTTTTTCGCAATCTCCCGCTCCTTCGGTCACCTGATCAAACAGGGTCTGCTTTTTTACAACCAGCAACAGACCTGGGAATCGATTGCTCCTTTCTCCGGCTCCATCAATACTGCCGCCTTTATAGTTGTTTTTTCATTTGGTATCTACCTCAACCGCTCCCGTAAAATCCATAAGGAGTTGGAGCGCCATAAAACAGATTTGGCCGCCCTTGTGGCTGAACAGACCAGAGAACTAAGAGAAACCAACCAACATCTCAGCCAGGAAGTTGCGGATCATACCCGCACTGAAAAACAGCTGGAAAAGACTATTGGTGAATTTTCTGCTGTTATGGATGCCATTGATTACGGCGTGCTCTTCATGGATGACCAACTCCACGCCCGCATCGTCAATCGTGCTTTTCGTATGGTATGGGATCTGCCTGACGACTTTGAAGCCGAAGGAGAGAGTATGCGGGAACTGATGGCGTACAATCGTTACAACAACATCTATAATATTGCGGATGAGGATTTTGAAACATATATGGATAAGTGTGAAGCCAAAGTCCGCCAAAGAGCGATTCCCCCTAAGTTAATGGAGCTCAAGAACGGTAAGGCCCTGCAGTATCAGTGTGTGGTCCTGCCTGACGGCTGGCGAATGCTCACCTACTTTGATATCACCGAGCTCAAAAAAACCCAGGAAAAACTTGGCCAGTCCCAAAAGATGGAGGCCATCGGCATAATGGCAGGCGGTGTAGCCCATGACCTCAACAACATTCTCTCCGGTATTGTCGGGTATCCGGACCTGCTGCTCATGAATCTTCCCCAAGACAGCAAAATGCGCAAGCCGCTGGGGCTTATCAAAGAATCAGGCCAGCGTGCTTCAGAGGTAGTTGCAGACCTCCTTACTGTTGCCAGAGGGGTTGCTGCCAGCCGGGAGGTCAATTCGCTCAACACCCTGATCATCGAATACCTCAACTCAGCCGAGGGTGAACAGATGCTTTCCCTGCATCCCGAAGTTCAGATCAAGACTGACCTGGCTCATGACCTGCTCAATATCTCCTGTTCGGCAGTTCATATCAAAAAATGTTTCATGAACC
This sequence comes from uncultured Desulfocapsa sp., assembly GCA_964409855.1. GTDB lineage: Bacteria > Desulfobacterota > Desulfobulbia > Desulfobulbales > Desulfocapsaceae > Desulfocapsa. The sequence goes on along the minus strand of CAYPEU010000025.1, from coordinate 3,131 downwards.
TGCTGATCAATGGTGCCGAGGCCATCAACGGGCCGGGAATTATCCGTATCGAAACACGAAACCAATATATTGAAAAACCTGTGGCGGAAAACCAGTACATAGCAACCGGTGAATATGCTGTTGTTCGTGTTGCAGATAGTGGACAGGGAATAGTTGAGAAAGACATCCAGCATATCTTTGAACCATTTTACTCAAAAAAAATCATGGGACGAAGCGGTACCGGTCTGGGCCTCGCAATTGTCTGGAATACAGTACAGGAACATGAGGGTGCCATTACTGTGAGCAGCAGCAAGAAAGGAACAGAATTTGAGCTCTATTTTCCCATCACCAGAGAAAAGCTCAACGTCAAAGAAGGTGGGGTGGAGCTTGTGCAGCTGCAGGGCCACGGTGAACACATTCTGATTGTGGATGATGAGAGGCAGCAGCGTGATATAGGCTCTCAGATGCTGTCAGCTCTAGGCTACAAGGTAGAAACGGTAAGTAGTGGCGAAGAGGCACTCGCCTTTATCCAGAATCAAGCTGTTGATCTGCTCATTCTCGACATGGTCATGGATCCCGGCATCAATGGGTGTCAGACCTATGAAAAGATTATTGCAGTCCAGCCGCAACAACGGGCTGTTATTGCCAGTGGTTTTTCAGAAAATGAAGAAGTAAAAAAGGCCCAGGCGCTTGGGGTCGGGAACTTTATTCGTAAACCTTATACCATTGAGCAAATCGGTCTAGCTGTTAAAAAGGGTCTGAGCTGACACAGTTGCAGAGCATAGAGCCATCTTGCCCCTGCTCTTTTCACGGCTCAATGGTCCACAAACCAGTTGAATTCTTTGGCGGTTGAAAAAGAGAACTCTTCTTCGTTTTGCAGTTGCACTTTTTCCCCAACTGTGAAAGGTTACACATTGTGGTATAATTAACCTGAAAAACTACACCAACAAGGAACCCATATGAAACTTGAAACCATCGCCCTCCATGGCGGCCATACTGTTGACCAGGACACTCTTTCCCGGGCAGTGCCCCTCTATCGAACCAGCTCTTTTCTCTTTAAAGATACAGAGCATGCAGCCAACCTGTTCAGCCTCAAGGAGATGGGAAACATCTATACGAGGATTGGCAATCCAACCCAGGATGTCCTGGAAAAAAGGGTTGCAGCCCTGGAAGGAGGTGCTGCTGCCCTTGCCTTGGCCTCCGGTACCTCGGCCATTTTCTACACCATCATCAATATCTGTGAGCAGGGTGACGAAATTGTAGCTGCCAACAACTTGTATGGCGGCACCTTTTCCCAATTTGACGCCATCCTTCCGCAACTGGGGATAACGGTACGGATGGTGGATCCCACTGACCCGAAAAACTTCAGCCAGGCCATTAACGAACGCACCCGGGCGCTCTACTGTGAGACCATCGGCAACCCGGGTCTGACCATGACTGATCTGCAATCCCTGGCTGGTATTGCCCATGGCAACAATCTTCCCCTGATCGTAGATTCCACTTTCACCCCCCCCTCATTGCTGCGGCCTATTGAACACGGTGCCGACATTGTCATCCATTCGCTGACCAAGTGGATGGGAGGACATGGGACCGGACTTGGAGGTATTGTTATTGATGCCGGTACCTTTGACTGGACAGATTCCAAGTTCACCCTGTACAATACACCTGACCCTTCATATCATGGCCTGCGCTACGGTCATGACCTGGGCGAGATGAATCAGGTCGCCTTTATTCTGCGCATGCGCCTGGTACCGCTGAGGAATCTAGGGGCCTGCATCTCTCCTGACAACTGCTGGATCTTCCTCCAGGGGCTTGAGACCCTGGCGCTCAGAATGGAACGTCACTGTGAAAATGCTATGACAGTGGCCCGGTACCTGCACAACCACCCTCAGGTGGACTGGGTCAATTACCCAGGGCTGCCTGACTCCAAAGAATATGCGATTGCAGAAAAATACCTCAAGAATGGATTTGGTGGAATGGTGAGCTTTGGCATTAAGGGAGGGCTGGCAGCCGGTAAGGACTTTATTGAAGGACTCCAGCTTTTCTCCCACCTGGCCAACGTGGGTGATGCCAAATCCCTTGCCATCCACCCGGCCTCTACCACACACTCCCAGCTTTCTGCAGAGCAGCTGGCAGCAGGAGGCATCAGCGAGTCGATGATCCGGCTCTCCATCGGTATCGAGCACATAGATGACATTCTTGCAGACCTGGATCAGGCCTTGAAAAAATCGGCAAAAAAGTGACTCCGAATCAGCTACAATCCTGCAAAGATAACTTGGGGCAACAGTTTTTCACCTTTGCCGAACCGCCAGACGAGATGCTTCTGGAAAGCGGTGCCAGGCTTGGACCGGTCACCATCGCCTATGAGACTTACGGACAATTGAGCAGCAATCGAGACAATGTGGTGCTCATCACCCACGCCTTTTCCGGCGATTCTCACGTAGCAGGTTGTCTGACCGATGGTCAGGGTGAGGCCAAACCAGGCTGGTGGGATTCCATGGTCGGGCCAGACAAGGGTATTGATACCAACCGATATTTTGTTATCTGTTCCAATATACTTGGCAGCTGTATGGGCTCCACTGGTCCTGCCTCCATTAACCCGGCTACCGGCAAGCCCTACGGCCTTGATTTTCCTGTGGTCACTATCGGCGACATGGTTGATGCCCAGAAGGCCCTTCTGGATCACTTGCAGATCGATAATCTGCTTGCAGTAATAGGCGGATCGGTTGGCGGCATGCAGGTCCTTGAGTGGTGCGTCCGTTACCCGGACATGGTTCGTGCCGCTGTACCCCTTGCCACCACCATGCGTCACTCTGCCCTGGCCATTGCCTTTAACGAAGTGGCTCGCCAGTCGATCATGGCTGATCCCAACTGGTGTCAGGGCAACTATTACGGAAAGAAAACCCCTGACCTGGGCCTGGCCATTGCCAGGATGGTCGGTCATGTGACCTATCTCTCTGATCAGGCCATGCGCAGAAAATTCGGGCGCAGGCTGCAGGACAAGAAGGACTTCTCATTTGGCTTTGATGCTGATTTTCAGGTGGAGAGTTATCTCCGTTATCAGGGTTCCAAGTTTGTCAGCCGCTTTGATGCAAACTCCCTGCTCTACATCACCAAGGCTGCAGACTATTTTGACCTGGTTGACAAGCTGA
>CAYPEU010000024.1:0-32020 GCA_964409855.1 uncultured Desulfocapsa sp. | reverse complement strand
CTGTCCACAAATGAGATTTTTTCTTCTAAATCGAGGCGCTCGATGAATTTAACCGCAGGCATATATTTGATATCCCGAGGATTAAATTTTGAGAGCAACGAAGAGTTAGGAGAAAAAGGCCTTTTGTGGATAGGCACTATTCTATCAGGTTGCAGTGGCTGCTGGACAGCTGGAACATTTGCTGTCGGAGGATTTACACGGGGCAGGAGAGGCGCTGGTTTTTTTATTTGCAGTCCCTTTGGTGGACGAATAGCCATCAGCATACCAGCCGCCGCCCTTGAGCTGAAATGAACTCCTGGACATAATTTTTGTTACAGCCCCCTCACATTCGGGACACTGAGAGAGAGGATCATCAGCCATTCGCTGCTGCACCTCAATGACTTTTTCACATGCTGGACACTCATATTCATATACAGGCATTGTTCACTCCATCACACATATAGATCAATCTGATTGAAATCATATGGAAATCCAAGACTACAAGCAGAATTTCACTGCTAGTTGCCAAGAGACATTCATCGAAAACGGTTTTAATCTAATGCGCAAGCTGCACTCTGTCAACTCTCCCCTTCCCAGCTGAGGGTGCAATGAGAAACAAAGCTCTTCCAGAGGAATCCGTAGTCACCACTTGACTTTTATGCTGCTCTGTATACTATCAGATGAATAGCCCTATTGATCATTTAAAAAAAGTCTACAATTTTCAGGAGTAAATGATGACAAAATCACTGGTTGAAATGGCAGCTGAAATCGTGCAGGCTCAAGGAAGCACAACTAATTTATCAATAGAAGAGATGCAGACAGCATTACAGGAAACTTTTTCCACCCTGCAGAATCTGCAAAAAATGGAATCTGGTGAACTGCGCAATGCAATAGAAGAGAAGAAGCCTGCTCTCTCTCCTGAGAAATCAATTTTAAAAAACAAGATTATTTGCCTGGAGTGTGGTGAAGAGTTCAAAATGCTCTCGCCAAAGCATCTCCGTTCCCATGACCTGACAGGACGTGAATACAGGGTCAAATATGGCTTTTCCCTGCGCCAGCCCCTTTGTGCGAAGGCACTTTCAGAAAAAAGGAAAAAGGCAGGAAAGGCACGCGGTATTCCTGATGCCCTGAAAAAATCCATTGCTGCCAAGAAAAAAGCCAATGCCGCCAAGAAGAAACCGGTCCGGAGAAAAACTGCAGCAAAATAAGTAAAGGCGCCTGGAACCGTTACCGACTCTTTTTGTAACGGTTCACCAAGGGCAACCATTTTGTACTTCCCTGGCAGGGACATGTGACGCATCTTTTGAGAGCCGTCTCATCCCCTGCCTCTTTTTTTATGAGATCCCGTCCATGATTGGTATTTTTGACTCAGGTATCGGTGGCATGACAGTGGCCCATGCCGTGGAACAGCTCCTGCCTGACTATTCACTGGTCTATTACGGTGACATTGCAAGGACTCCTTATGGTCCGAAAAGCCCAAAGACCATTACTGACTATTCCATCCGCAACACAGAGTTTCTCCTGGAAAAAGGAGCTGAACTGATCATTGTTGCCTGCAACACAGCCTCTTCCGTTGCAACACAAGCCCTCAGGGAGTGCTTTCAAGTTCCCATTATTGAAGTGGTGACACCGGCAGCCAATCGAGCCATTGAGACCAGCCGGAACAGACGTGTGGGCGTCATCGGTACCAAGGCCACGGTAAAAAGTGGTATCTATCATAAAACCATCAGAGCAGAACATCCTGAGTTCAAGGTCTACTCAGAAGCCTGCCCCCTGTTGGTGCCCCTGGTGGAAGAGGACTGGCTGAACAAACGGGAAACAAAGATGATTCTGCGCCGCTATCTCCATCCCCTCAAAGACAAACAGATAGACACCCTGGTTCTTGGCTGCACCCATTATCCGCTGCTCAAAAAACTGATCCAGGCTCGTATCGGAAAAAAAGTCACCCTCATTGACTCTTCCATTGAAACGGCCAAACATGTCAAACACTTTCTCCTGAGCAATCCCAACCTTGTTTCCAGGAAAGACCAAGAACAGGTGAGCCATTGCTATTATGTTTCCGACTGCACCGAAACAGCCACAAAAGTGGCCCAACGCATTTTTTCCCGCCCAATGGAGCTGATACTGGCATGAAAACAATCCAGGTACCCCGCCCACAGTTTGCGTTTTTGTTGTTCTTGATTCTCCTCATCGTTTCTCCATGTGCCGCTCCGGCAGAAGAGTCGCCGGAAGACGCGGCAGGCAGGCTGCAAAATCGTTACGACAAGATACATTCCCTCAGCTTTGATTTTATCCAGGAGACCAGCGGACAGCTCACTGGTCGGCCAAAGAAAGGACGTGGACAGGCCTTTTTCGTCAAGAGCGTCAAACAAGAAGGAGAGGAAAGGCTGCCGGGCAGGATGCGCTGGAACTACTCGGATCCAGACCAGCAGGTCCTGGTCAGTGACGGGGAGAGCTTTTCCATGTATTTCACCTCCCTCAAGCAGATGATCGTCACTCCAGCAGAATCCCTGAAGCAGGACATGACCTACTCCTTTTTCACCGGCTCCGGCAACCTGCTCCGGGACTTCACGGTTCTGCCACCGGAACAGGGATCAAATATCACCCAAGGGGCACAGGAACAGACAGCAGTTATCAAGCTGCTCCCAAGGGCAAAGCAATCTCAGGTGGCCTCCATCCACCTCTGGATAACAGAGGAGTCACTCATTCGCCGCATAGAAATCCTTGATCACTTCGACACCCTGACCGTCCTCAACTTCAGCAATATCAAGGTCAACACCCTCTCCCAGGATGATGCCTCCCTGATGAAGCATCTTTTTACCTTTGCTCCTCCTGAAGGAACTGAAATTATCCACCAATGATGAATAAGGACAAAACTCATCCCTTTCGCCTTGGCCTGGTATCCATGCCCTGGTCGATCTTCAACCGTCCCTCCATTCAACTGGCTGCACTCAAAGCCTACCTGGATCAAAACAGTTCGGTGGTGACAACTCTTTTTCACCCCTATCTTGCAACTGCTGCATCCATTGGCACTGAAAGCTACCACTACCTTGCCAAAAACAGCTGGGCAGGGGAGGCCTTATACAGCCCTCTGCTCTTCCCCCAACAATCCAAAGCGGCAGAACAGCTTTTTAATGAGAGCTGTCGAGAAGAAGCAGTTCTCAGAGAGCTGAATTTCAGGGATATCAGTCAGGCTCTGGACCAGGAGCTGGACAAATGGCTCTCCTCTATGGATCTTGAGAGTTTTGATCTCTTTGGTTTTTCCATCTGTTTCAACCAGCTCCTCTCTTCCCTTACAGCTGCTGCACGCATCAAAAAACGCTGCCCCAACCTTCCCATAGTCATTGGCGGATCAGGCTGTGTGGACAGGATCGGCCTCTCGTTTCTCCACCACTTTCCCCAGATCGATTATGTCATCAACGGAGAAGGAGAAGAGTCCCTGCAGGGACTCTGTGACTTCCTTGCAGATTCCGGCCAGACAAGGGAACTGCCCGGACAGGTCCTGAACAGTAAAACTGCTGGAGAAATACAGGGTGTATGTGCTGGAATCGCAGATCTCAATACATTGCCTGTACCGGACTACAGCCCCTACTTTCAAGAGATGCGTCAGACCTTTTCAGGACAGCCCTTTATTCCTGTCCTCCCCCTGGAATTTTCCAGGGGCTGCTGGTGGAACAAATGTACCTTCTGCAACCTGAATCTCCAGTGGCGAGGATACCGCTGGAAAAAGGCTGAGACCATGCTGAGTGAGGTGCTTCAGCAGTCCACTCGCCATCAGTGCCTGGATTTCTGTTTCACAGACAATGCCCTGCCGCCAAAGGAGACAAACAGTTTTTTTCAAACCCTTGCCCAAGAGAAAAAAGATTATGATTTTTTCGCAGAGGTTCGGGTTATCACAGATCCGGATATACCGCCTCTCTATCGCCAGGGAGGACTGTCAACGGTGCAGGTGGGTATTGAATCGCTCTCCTCCAGCCTACTCAAGAAAATGGACAAAGGAACCAGCGCCATGGAAAATATTGCGGCAATGCGCCAGAGCGCTGAGGCAGGAATATGCCTGGACGGGAACCTCATCACCGAATTTCCAGGGAGCAGCAAGAAAGAAGTAGAAGAGACGCTGCAAAACCTGGACTTTGTCATGCCCTTTTCACCGCTGAGCAGTGCCTCTTTTTTCCTCGGCCACGGCTCACCAGTGGCCAGGGATCCACGCAGCTACGGGATCAAGGCAGTAACCCAGCACGCAAAAAACAGGAAACTCTTCCCCCCGGAACTGCTTCGGGGTCTTGAAATGCTGATCAAAGATTATCGTGGAGATCGGATTCTCCAACGCAGGCGTTGGCTACCCGTACAGGAAAAAATTCGCAGGTGGCAGGACTTTCATGAGCAGCGAACATCGCCGCTGCCTCCTCTTTGCTACCGCGACGGCGGCAGCTTTCTCATTATTCGTCAGGAACAGCTAAGCGGGTCAACCCTGCAGCACCGCCTCCAGGGAGTTTCCAGAGAGATCTACCTTTTCTGCCGCAGGATACGGAGCAGGAAAGAAATCCGTCAGGCCTTTGCCTCTGTCAGCGACACCGCCCTACTCAGCTTTCTCCAAGATCTCACAGGCAAGAAGCTACTCTATAGCGAAGGGGATCATTATCTGGCCCTGGCCATCAAGCAACCTGCGTAAGCATTTTCATCTCTGTCTACCTCTGGTTACCTGAAATCCATCAGAAAACTTTGCTGCACAAGGTGTTTTCACCTTCAGCATGGACAGTAGACGCACAACATTTTTAAAATTATATAAAATCTCTTCCTTCGATGAGTCAATCTCAATGTATTGCCTCATCACCCCAAATTTCTTTCAATCGTTTATCGCGGCCACAATTCCAGCGATAGACCTTATAACGAACCGGGTTTTTTTTATAAAAATCCTGATGATTGCTTTCGCTTCCTTTTATGGGATAGAAAGTTGATCTATTCAATATTGGTGTAACAATCTTCTTGTTGGGGAATTTCTCTTCAACTTTCCGTTTAGATTGTTCAGCCAGTTTCTTTTCTGTTTCGTTCGCCACGAAAATAGCACTTAAATAACTTGGGCCTTTATCGCAAAATTGTCCTTTTGCGTCAAACGGATCAATGTTAACCCAGTAGTACTCCAACAACTCCATGTAACTAACCTTGTCAGGATCATAGGTTACTTTAACGGCTTCAAAGTGACCTTTGTGGTTGCCGCTGTAGGTCGGATTTTCTAAAATTCCACCCGTAAACCCTGAAATCACGTCGGTTACCCCCTCAAGTTTTTCAAAATCTGCCTCCATACACCAGAAACATCCACCAGCCAATACAGTTTGATCAGCTACAACATTTGAGGCATAGGAGAGGAAGCTCGTTAAAAGAATAACTATAAATTTATTTTTCATAACATTTCTCTCGTGAGTGGAACTGTTTGATAAAAAGGAGGTGGTCTTCGATCACTAATTCCTCTGTCTCTTGAGTCACTCTATATCGTAACTTGCAATCTGTTCACTTTTCCACATAATGACCTGCAACACCTGCCCGCGGTGAATGCAATTGCGATATTACAATTGGCAATCATTTAATATTTCAAACTTCTTATTCTACCATACATATGGAAATAATCTGTAAGGTGTGCGTGTAGAAAACTCCTTGTATCCCGGAAGTTCAGTTAATAATGTTCGATCTTCCAATGAAGTTCGTATGATTAGAGTTATTGCCGATAATATCGCTGGGACAAAAGCACACCCTGAACCAAGTAATAAAGGAATAGCAAAGACAAAACCTAGAATTGTAGCCATATACCCAGGATGACGAACAAATCGGTAAGGACCTGAATCTATCACCTTATGGCCCCTGTCATGCTGGATGCGAACTGTCTTTTCAAAATGTGGATTAACAGCCATTGACCACGTTACGACAACGATAAAAATAAGATATAATATCGCTCCCATTGGCCACGACCAGGCAATATTCAGAGGGAACCACTGATAACGCCCTGCATCCAGGGCTGCAACAATTAAAATGGCTAGAATGAAAAATCCAAAAAATGAAAGACATATTTTGTCCCAGTTCTTAGTTTCTTTTCCGATCCTTCCTCTTCTTCTGAGCACTTCAGGATTTTTAAAGTGTACATATATTGCACCTCCTGTATGGCAGAGGGTGGAAAATAATATGTAACACCATCCAACTGTCCAATCAATTCGTCCAGCTGCCCCGAAAAAAGCACAGCCTAATATTCCAATCGAAACAAACCTGATGAATATTTTAAAAATTGTCGATTCGACTAATTTAATCTCATTCATTTTATTTTCATCAGCAATATGCCATTATTAATACATGGAGCATATCCATGATATCACCTTATCCCTAACGTATTTTTCTTATATCAGGATATCAAAGCATGATCATGGAAAGTTATTTCCACATCGTACCATTTTTTAATATTTGGTCGCCCATTAATTGTGATGTAAAATGGTAACTGTTCAGGTGCTTGTACGATACCGAGTTTATCCCAGTTTTGGGTAACCAACTGAACAGTTGCCTGAAACTTAACAAGAAGAATGACTTTCCGATACCATGATCCGATTATTCATCGCTGTTGAACTGCCGCCAGACATACGTTCATACATTAAAGACCTGGGACGCGGGATACCGGGAGCACGTCCGATCCGTGAAGAACAGATCCACTTGACCCTCCATTTTCTTGGAGAGGTGGAGGGGACAATGTTCAAGGACATCCGGGAATGTCTTTTGAAAGTTAAAAAAAATCCATTTCCAATCCAGATCAGCGGAGTTGGACATTTCCCGCCCAGGGGCAAACCAAGGGTGTTATGGGCCGGAGTCACGCCAGCCGATGAACTGATACGCTTGAAAAAACATATAGATAAAGAGCTGCTGACATGCGGGCTGGAGCTGGACCAAAGAAAGTTTATTCCGCACATCACCCTGGCCCGCCTGCGAGACAGTCCAATACAGAGGGTTACTGCATTTCTTGCCGGGAACAGTTTTTTAAAGACCCCAGAATTTACGGTGGACAGTTTCCATCTATTCTCAAGCCGCCTCGGCAGAAATGGCGCTATCCACACGCTGGAAGAGAGTTATCAACTTGGGAAGGTAAATCAGAAGGACAACTCTTCAGCAAGCACCTGACCAGCCACACGAACCGACAGGAAACATCAGAAATTTTTTGTCTGGAAAGACAGATGGCGTACACAGGTACTAGTCAAGAACAGCGAGGCCTTGCAAAAAAAAACAGAAATCAATGCACTGGACAGCAGGTGACTTGACGACACCACCATACCAGGAAGTCTCAAGAGAACAGCGAACGGAATGAGACATCAAACCATGAAACTGGCACTGATCGCTTCTCCCCATACCCATCCCACCTGTCCCCCTCTGGGACCTGCGGTTCTCTCCGCCTATCTGCAAAAACAACTGCCGGATGCGAATGTTTCTCTCTTTGATCTGAGCCTGGATTACTACCTGAGCAGTTTTGAAAATATCAAAGAAGGCGTTCTTGGTATCCGGCTCTATACATGGGATGAAAAAACAACTGCCCGTCATCTTGAGCAGGCGGTCTCTTTTCTCAAGAACTGGCAGCCAGACCATTCAGACCTGAAGGAATATCATCATTGGGCCACGATTTTTTTAAGTTTTGAAAATATTTTTAACGCCTTCATGGCAGAAATGGCAGAAAAAGCCCTGCTCGGCCAAAGTATCCCGAAAAAAATAGAGACCTTTTTTGAAGACCTGATCCAACCGGTGCTGGCAGTCAATCCCGACCTAGTTGGATTTTCTGTTCTGTACCAGCAGCAGGTTGTTTTTGCCGCCCTGCTCGCCAAACTGATAAAAAAACAAAGCAAGGCGAAAATTGTGGCGGGCGGAGCGAAAATCAGCATCATGACCGCACCGGAGCAACTTCTTACCACCCCGCTTGCTCAGGAAAAAGTGGGCGCTGCCAAAATCCTTCTCAAGGATTTTTTTGATTATTTGATACCGGGCGAAGGAGAACTCGGTCTGTATCATCTCTGCCGGGCCAAGGATTCTACTGATCTTGCCAATGTGCCGAATCTGATCTATTTCAGCAACAACGATCTGCGGATCAACCCACCGGCCATGGTTGAAATCGATACCCTTCCCCGTCCTGATTTTTCCCAATTCAAACTAGACAAATACTTAACTCCGGAGCCAGTGCTGCCCCTTATGACTTCACGCGGCTGCCCCTGGGGGAAATGCACCTTCTGCACCCACCATCATAGCTACCTCCGCTACCGCACTCGCAGGATTGAAGATTGTGTCGAAGAAATCAAATTCCTGCAAAAACAATACGGCTGCGACCTCTTTTATTTTTATGACGAGATGATTCCCCCTCAGCGCTTTAAAAAGCTGGCCGAAAAGATTCTCGATGAGGGGCTTGTCATTCATTATGGCGCGTATGCCAAACCGGTCAAAGAATTCAGCATTGGTCGTTGCAGATTGATTCAGCAGTCAGGCGCCCGGGTTCTCCAATGGGGAGTGGAAGCGGCCAGCCAACGGATTCTTAATCTGATGGCCAAGGGAACCAATATTCACGAGGTTGAGAAGGTCCTCAGCAACTCCACCCTGGCTGGAATATACAACCTGGTCTTCATTCTTTTTGGATTCCCCTCGGAAACAAAAGAAGAATTCCAACAGACCCTGGCCTTTCTTGATCGCAACAGGGAAAATATCCATGCACTGAGTTCAGGGACATTTGTCTTGACCGAAGGGGCAAAGATCCATAAGGAACCGGAACGTTTTTTTATCAGCCGGATCTGGGAAGGCCAGAAATCATCAATCTTGTACCCTGTGCTGGATTATGATGTCAGCCAGGGGATGACAGCTAAAGAGATCTGGCAGCATTGTAATGATAAACAGAAATTTTTAAATGGGATCCCTCTTTCACTTCGCTTTGGAACTTACCGCGAGCACCTGCTCATTTATGGAGCAAGACAAGGCGACGGGGAGGGATAAAAAAAAATGAAATCTCACCCCTGACAGGCAAAACGTATACCTGTAACTGACAATGGCTGCAGTTGAAAAACCGATGCTGCGTTTAAACATATGCCGGAATTGTATTTTGTAAATCACCTCTCTTCTTATATAATAAAAGGAGTTCAAGGGGAGGTTGAACCTTCTAATCCATGCCGTATTCGGCAGAGCCCACTCTCTGCTTATTTTTGATATGGATACTTTGGAAGTGGAGGCCTTGGACAACACTGCGGTCAATGTCAGGCAGGGTGCTGGAGGTGAGACAATATGAAGTCCAGAACCGGGAATGGGCATGCTCCCATGTTGGCAGAATCTAAAACAGACTTTTGCAAGATTAACAGCATCAACTTCTCTGTTGGTCTGTTACTTGGGCTCTCGGGCACTTTGACAGAATGACAATACAACTTAGTAACCCCACTCTAACTCCGTGTATCTGCTTGACAATACGACTGCATTGTCAAGCTCTCATCATTCATTACTCAGGAGGTGTGCAATGGCAAAGGAAAAAGAAAAAACGGAATTAGTTGTCAAAAAAGAACCCGATGTTCTTTCCCCATTTGGAGAAATGGAACGTTATTTTGATGAAATATTTAATCAACCATTTGCACTTTTCAGGCATCCCATGTGGCCGCGGCCCCAGTTTCCAACCAGGGAGATGATTTCACCCACTGTGGATATCTTTGAAGAAGGCAAGGAGGTGGTGGTCAAGGCCGAGATTCCAGGTATGAAAAAAAACGATATCAATATCGATATCAGTGAAAACAGTATGACCATTTCCGGCGAAAAAAAGCAGGAAACAAAAGTCGACAGGAAAGATTACCATAGGGTTGAATGCTCCTACGGCTCCTTTTGCCGCAGCTTCCGGCTGCCGGACAATGTGAACAGTGACAAGGCCAAGGCCTCCTTTAAAGATGGGGTGTTGGAGATACGGATGCCTAAATCCAACAAAGAGAAGAAGAAAAAAATCACTATCAGTTAACTCTCGAGCTCCTATTTTACCGAGTCTTGCCACCCCCTCTCCCTGGATAAAGGAGAGGGACTGGTAAAAGATCTCTTTCGCACTGTTGCATCTGTCTCAGGAGAGAACAGGGGGATCGAAAGGAGGTGACACAAGAACGATTTACTCTTTTCCTGGCTGGTTGCCGCTATTGTGTCACAACAACCCTGCTGCCATCACTGATGGATGATTCCGGGGCGACAATCACTGTCTCTCCAACCTTTATCCCGGACAAAATCTCCGCCTGACGATCATTCATCAGACCAACATCCACATCTGTCAACTTCGCCCTCCCATCCGCAACACGATAGATCTGCCAGTTGCCCTCTATTCCGTGAAACAGTGATGTGCGGGGGACGAGAGCAACACCCGCCTTCTCGTCAGTAATTACCCGGACTCTGACGCGATAGTGCAGCCCCAGAGTTTTACCGGACTGATGCAAACCATCCACAGCTCCCCTGGCAAAAGTGATCTTCACTGGCACCCTCTGTTCTTCGACCCCCAGAGAGGATATTTTGGTGAATGCCTCCGGCTCAACCAGGCGCACCCTCCCCTGTATAGTGATTCTGCCAACAGACTCACCAAATATCTCCACCTTATCTCCAGCTTGAATATGGATGGCCTCTTCAGACAGGATATCTGCAGTGACTTCCAACTCTGTAAGGTTTCCGATATCAAGTAAGGATTCCCCCGGGGTCATAACTTTTTCATTCCAGACATGACGCTTGAGAACAGTTCCGCTCACTGGACTTTTTACCAGGGTCCGATCAAGATTTCGTTTCACATAAGCCGGCAGGAGATCTACCATGGATTGAAAGGCCTTACTCATATGGTACATGGCCTGGCTCTCTTCAATCTTGACTGTTGAATCCAGATACCAGCGCCTGGAATCACGCTCCTGACGTTCACTGACAGCGGAAGATTTCAATAAGATCTCATTTTTTTCCCACTCCCATTTGGTGAAATCCTGCCTTATCCTGTTGGCTTTCACCTGTGCTTCAGTTGCCTGAATCCAGTTGTCTACAGCGACCAGTATGTCCTGCACCTGACGCGTGGTGTCCTGCCAGTCGACATCTTCAAGACGCACCACGATCTCCCCTGTCTTCACTGGATCGCCTTCTTCCACCTCTATGGGCAGCACCCGCCCCTGCAGGGGCATGGTCACATGATAGATATGGGGCAAACTTGTTCGGGCCCGTTCTTCCACATAGGTCTTGATGCTTCCCTCAGTGATTACAGCAGTGCGAACGAGACTCTTTTCTCCTGTTCCACTGACTATTACAAACAGGACACCCATGACCAAAGCTGCAACCACGCCTATCCAAATCCATTGCTTTTTCGTTTTTTTTGCCATCTTCTTCTCTCCGCTGCTGCACTGCTGATGGGGAATATATGGGAGTTTTCTGCCTCCTGATCAAAAAGATCTCCATCTGCATGGTATGCACGTCATGCTTCTCACGCAATTTCCCTATTCCTTTAAGCTCAATGCCTCCACCCAATTCTGTTTTCTGAGGGTCCTCCTGACCATGACCTGGGACATGAAAACAAACAGAACGGCACAGGCCATTGTATAGACATAACTGACAGGTTTGAGTTTTGCCGGGAAGCTGTAGGCATCGGTGACAAAAGCCTGCATTGTCAGGGTAAGTATCCAGTACCCCATTGGTAAGCCAATGAAGGTGCCGATCACGTTGGTCACCAGGTTTTCACGAAGGAAGAGTCTTGCCACCTCGTTCTCGAAATATCCCATGGTGCGGAACGTGGCCATTTCTCTGCGACGCTCTGATATGGCGACCATAGTCCCATTGAGAATTGCTCCAAAAAAAATGACCGCGGCAAAGAGTATCATAATAAGGACCGAGGAGCGCATGGCCCTATCCATTTGGCGATCTAAGGCCTGCTTCTGTTCGCCCAGATCAGTCAAGGTTTCAAGACCAGGCATGGCCCGAACCCTTTCCATAAAAGCCCTCTTTCCCGCAGCACTATGGGCTGCAAGGACCCGGACTTCACTAACAACCTTTTCTCTGCCCAGAACAGCGTTCAACCAGTTGTAGTCGGCATAAACCACAAGTCCCAGCATGCTGCTGATCCCCTGCACCACAGGGAGTTTACGGACAATGCGCTCACCCTTAACAGGAAGGACGTCAACAAAGTCCCCAGCTGACACCCCCAACCGCTCCATCAATCGGTCAGTCATGAGCAGACCTGTGGCCGGCAGGGAAACAGCATCCCCGTTTTCATCAAGGGGAGTGGTTAATTCACCATTCCCTGTAATCCCCATAATAGCTCCGCGCTTACTATGATTTCCCACCTTAAAGGTACAGGGGAAAATGACTACCGGTTCTGCGTGGACTATTCCCGGGAGCCGGCGGATCTCGTCAAAGGCAGCATGACTCATTTCATCTTGAAAAGTCAGGTGATAGTCGCTGCGTAATACACGCTCAAACTGCAAATGGATCATCTCATCCATTGAGTCAACAGCACCAAAGGCCAGCACCACGATACTGCTGCCCATAACCGCCGAAAAAACAGCGACAGTAGTTCTTCCTTTATTGCGCAATAGCCCGCGGAGGATCATCTGCCACTGGGCATCCAGGTTTTGCCAAAACAGATGAATTCTTTCCAGAAAGACAGCGCCGCCTACCTGCGGAGCAGCCTCACGCATGGCCTCTGCAGGCTCCATTTGCATTATATGACGAACCCCTTTCAGGGTACCAAGCATTGAGAAAACGATTGAGACAAACACACCGGCAAGAAAGAGGAGGGGATAGAATTTATTGCTCAGCTGCGGAAAGGTGAAATATTCCAAATACATCTTTGTGATTGCAGCACCTAGCCAATAGCCAAGAAGGCACCCTAGAATACCGCCTGCGAACCCTGCGGTGGCCGCAAATTTTAGAAAATGGAACATCAATTCCTTATTTCCATAGCCGATCGCCTTGAGTGTACCTATAACGGTACGCTGCTGTTCTGCCAGGCGAATCATCAGCACATTTAAGACCAGGGCTGCAACAACAAGAAAAAAAGAGGGAAATATAAAGGCAATATTTTTAAGCTGCGTCATCTCAGCATCTAGGACCATGGGAGAAAACTGTTCTGAGCGCGGCACTCCCATAAATACGCCATAGGAATCCAGCCTGTCAGAGAGGGTGTTGACAATGCGTTCCACCTCCTGCTGTGCCTCAGGTGCCAAAAGACCGACCACACTGTTGCAGGCGCCATGAAACCCGAATGTGTCCTCGGCAAAACTCTGTTTGATATACATCAGCCCGTAATTGCCGGGATCATCGATCATACTTCCGGGAGAGACCATGTACACAAACTCTGCACTGATTGCTGTGCCCACGACAATCAACTCTTTGCGCTGATTGTTCAAAATCGCAGAGATACTATCCCCTGGTTGAATATTACGTGCATGGGCAAATTTTTCTGAGATGATCACCTCATTGGCACGGCCATGGGTAAAATAGGTACCCGTACGGATGATAATGTTGTTGATGATGGATTCCGCCTCATCGGGCAGGGATATCACCATGGTGCCGATCGGCTTCTCGGTTCCGGGAAGATCAAGGAGTACCCGAAACTGGATTCGCTCCTGGATCTCTGATATGCCTCGGACTGCAGCCAGTCGTTTGACCTCCTGTACCGGGGCCTTTTTCAAATCAATCCAAAAATCGGCTAATCTGCAGGAGGAATAATAGTTGCTTCTGGCATATTCGAGATTCTGGGCAGCCGACATCATGCCGACAAAGCAGCCAATGCCGGCAGCAATAATTGCGCTTATTGCGAGCAGCATATGCCAACTCTGCCCTATATCTCGAAGGAGCTTACGATCAAGGGCCCCCATTACCAGGCAAGCTCCTTTGCTGACACGGGGTTTTCATTGAGAATTACCCTGTCGATTACCCCATCACCAATAACTGCTATTCGGTTCGCCAGCTGCCTCATGGTCTGGGCATGGGTGATCATCACCACCGTGGTGTCGGTCTCCTGATTGATCTTTTGTAAGAGTTCTAAAACATTAATGGTGTTTTCTTGATCGAGAGCACCGGTGGGCTCATCGCAGAGCATAAGTTTCGGACGCTTGGCAATGGCTCGGGCCATGGCCACTCGCTGTTGCTCACCACCTGAGAGTTGCGAGGGAAAATGATTGAGCCTCTCAGACAGACCGACCAGGTCAAGGGCCTCGGCAGGGTCCATGGGGTTTTCTGCAATCTCTGTTGCCGTTGCTACATTTTCAAGGGCTGTAAGAGTAGGAACCAGGTTGTAGAACTGGAAAACAAAGCCTACCTGGTCTCGGCGAAATTGGGTGAGCCTGCGGTCTCCAAATTTACTGATCTCTTCTCCCTCAAAGCTGATTGTTCCTTGCGAGGGTTGGTCAATGCCACCGATCATGTTCATCAGGGTAGTCTTGCCGGATCCGGATTCACCCTGGATGAGCAGCAGCTCTCCTGCATAGAGATCAAGATCAACTCCCCGCAGCACATGGACAGCAACTTCACCCACCTGAAACGTACGATGTACATTTTCAAGCTTCATGAGGACATGGCTATGAGGCACAAGATACTCCTTTGATATTGCTAGAGGATTTCATTCGTCTTCACTCCACGAGCGAAAGCCGCTCTCCTTCTCTAAGGTCAACAATGGTAAGGTATGAAGAGAGTGAGTCCTTCAAAGTTCGATGCTCGATCTCTTCGATATTCAAAGAATATCAACACCGACCAAGGGGTACATAAATCTATCCCTTGTAGTATAGCATGCCTGCATTGACACAACAAATTTTATACTTTCCAAGAGATATTCACCAACTACACTGAAAGAACATTTTTTTCCCTTGGAATCGCAACAGTTCATTTTCCCCCTTCCCTTCCTTCTGATACGTGGTAAAATAGTTTTTTTCAAAGACCGGTTTTTTTATTCTTTTTTTATTCTCATCAGAGGCAGGTAACAGTTATGTCCCAAGATAGTGATAGTTTTGCAGCACTCTTTCAGGAGAGTGAATCCAAACCCATACGTCGTCTGAAACCGGGTCAGAAGATCACGGCCACCATCGTCGGTATCAGCGGTGAGTCAGTCTTCCTTGACACGGGAGGCAAGAGTGAAGGCGTTCTTGACGGCTCTGAGCTGCTGGACGAGAATAAAGAATCCACGGCCGTTGTGGGAGATAAGATTGACGTCTATTTCATCAAAGCTGCCAGGGGCGAACAGCTCTTTACCACCACGCTCAGTTCCGGAAAAAATGCGGACCACCTGGAAGAGGCCTGGCGCAGTGCTATTCCGGTTGAGGGGCTTGTCAAGGAAGAGATCAAAGGAGGATTCGAGATCACCCTTGGTGGATCTGTCCGCGCCTTTTGCCCTTACTCCCAAATGGGACTACGCCGGGTGGAAGATGCAGGAGCCGAGTACCTTGGCCAGCACCTGACCTTTCTCGTCACCAAATTTGAGGAAAATGGCCGCAACATTGTGGTCTCTGCCCGAGCCATCCTTGAGGCGGAACGTGAAGAGAAGCGCGCAGCACTGCAGGAAACACTGGAAGAAGGACAAACTGTTACCGGCGTAATCACCTCTATCCGTGACTTTGGGGCCTTTGTTGATATCGGAGGTATTGACGGCCTTGTTCCCATCTCCGAGATCGGATGGAGTCGAATAGAGAACATCAATGATTACTACTCAGTGGGGCAGAACGTTAGTGTGGTGATCAAAAAACTGGACTGGGATGCTGATCGTATTTCTCTCAGCATCAAAGAAGCGCTGGAGGACCCATGGGATGCGGCCGCCTCCAAGTTGAATGTGGGCAGCATACTCACCGGTACCGTGGCCCGCCTGGCACCCTTTGGTGCCTTTGTCACCCTGGAACCAGGGATGGATGGACTGGTCCATATCTCCAAACTGGGAAAAGGCAGACGAATACATCATCCTCGGGAAGTCCTTGAAGAAGGGCAGGAGATTGAAGTGGTGGTGGAAAGCGTTGACACAACGGAAAAACGAATCAGCCTTGCACCCTCTGACTATGTCAGCCCGGAAGAGGATCAAAACAAAGAGCAGGAACTGGTGAAGAGCTTTAAGAAAAGCAAGAAGGAGCAACCCGCAACCCTGGGAACGCTCGGCGACCTCCTGCAGGCAAAACTTAACGAGAAATCAAAATAGTTAGCTACTCAGTTTCAGGTTGTTTGGTAACAGACTGAAGAGAGAAGAAAAAGATTTTAACTGCGAGTTGGGCTCATTGTAGGTATTATCTTCTGCCTTCCGCCTGCACTTTCTTCACCTGAGCACTTACTTTCCCATACGCTGTCTCAGCATCTCGAACATAATCACCCCTGCTGCCACAGAGCTGTTCAGGGAGTCCAGCTGCCCCTCCATGGGAATAGAGATGAGGAAATCGCATTGCTTACGCACCAGCGGCCGTATCCCCTGTCCCTCGCTTCCCACAACCACACAGGCAGGAAGGGCAAGATCTGTCTCATACAAGGACTGGGCCGCAGCATCTTTCACGGCACCAAATACCCAGGCCCCTGCCTTTTTCAGGGCCTGCAGGGAATTGGCCAGATTCGTCACCTGACAGATATCGATATGCGACATGGCTCCGGCCGCTGATTTTGCTGCAATCCCGCCAAGGGGGGCAGAACGTTCCCTGGTCAACAGCACGCCATTCATCCCTGATGCATGGGCAGAACGGATGATCGCTCCCAGATTATGTGGGTCCTGCAGGGAATCGAGGACAATAATTCTGGGGTTCAAGCCATTTGCCGCAAGACCTGTGAACTTCTCCAGTAACTCTTCAAAAGGCAGCAGGCTGGTCTGCGAGATTCTGGCCACCACCCCCTGATGACGAACCTGAGACGCATCTTCTCCAATCAGGCGCAGGGAAGAGACAAAGGATGTCTTGATTCCTGCCAGCCGTGCACGTTCAATAATCTCTTCACGCTTGCCGCCCTTCCTGTCCTTGACCAGGATGACCTCGCTGATACGCTCCGCTTCCTGTTCCAGTGCTTCGTATACCGGATGAATGCCCCAGAGCAGATCGTCACTGAGGCGGATCTTCCGCTCATTTCCCCTGTGAGAAAAACCTTTCTTCTTCACTTATCATTCCTCAGATCTATGGGCTCTCCCGTTGGCAGCCGATGTCCGCGACACCGCTGGGCAATGATTACTGCCTGCAGGGTGGCAGCAGCCTCTTCCAGGGAATCGTTAATCACCAGATATTCATAGTCTGATGCCGCCTCCATCTCCCTGGCGGCGTTTTTCAGACGCAGCTCAATGGTCTCGTTACTCTCTGTCCCCCTTCCCCGCAGCCTTTTTTCCAGCTCCTGTAGAGAGGGTGTTGCAATAAACACAGAGACGGCCTCTATGGTTGGATCATTCCAGATAATGGCTGCCCCCTGAACATCAATATCAAGGATGATATCCTGCCCCTGTTCCAGCTGTTTCACAACTGCCGGCCTGCTGGTCCCGTAAAAGTTCCCATGTACCTCAGCCCATTCAAGAAAGAGATTCTGGTCACGCATGGCTTGAAACTCTTCCATGGAGACAAAGTGGTAGTCCACACCCTCCTTCTCTCCGCTGCGTGGCGATCTGGTGGTGTGGGAAACGGAAAAGGCAAGGCCCTGGACCTGGGCCATCACCTTTTTTAAGAGAGTCGTCTTGCCCGCCCCTGAAGGAGCAGAGAGAATAAAAAGCTGTCCTTTTGCTGCCATCTTACTCTTCCTCCTGGCCCTTGAGCGCTCTGCTCAAATGGGGGCCTGACTGCAGAGCTGCCAAACGCTGGCTGATGGTATCAGGCTGGATGGAAGAGAGGACAACATGATTGGAATCCATGACCAGAAGAGATCGGGTCCGCCTTCCCTCTGTCACATCTACCAGTCTTCCTGCTTCTCTGGCCAGTTCCTTCAGTTTCCGGGCAGGTGAAGAACCCGTATTGACCACGGCAACGATACGGCTGACCATCACCGTGTTTCCAAATCCGATATTAATGAGTTGCATGGGAGTTGTGTTCCTGAACGCTTTAATGGTGACAAAATCGTAAAAACAGATGTCCTCAGATGGCTAAAGAAAAAGCTTCAGTTGCAACAATGACGCAGGTGAAGCTTTTTCGAAATTGGGGTTTACTCCCTTCAAGGGGGGGACTAAAAAAAGCAGTCTGTTGTTTAGGGTGCTTCCCAACGACGCCATCAATGCTATTCGATATTCTGTACCTGCTCCCGCATCTTCTCCAGTTCCCCTTTCAGGTCCACTGTGAGATGGGCAATGGCGGCATCATTGATCTTTGAGGCCATGGTATTGACCTCACGCAGAAATTCCTGGAGAAGAAAATCGATTTTCCGACCAGTTGCCTCGTCAGCCTCGAGAAAGGCCCGAAACTGGTTGATATGACTTTGCAAACGAACAATTTCTTCAGTAACATCGGTTTTATCAGCAAGAATCGCTACTTCCTGGGCCAGGCGCTGGGGATCAAGTTGCACATTATCAAGAAGTTTCTGCAGCCGCTCGGCAAGGTTCTTTTCCCTACGCTGCAGGAGCTCTGGAATGGAAGCCTCTATCTCCTGTACCACCTGAGAAAAATAGGTCAACCGTTCCTGAAGATCTCTGGCCAGGGTCTCTCCCTCCTGACTGCGCATGGCATCACAGGAGGTGAGTGCCTGTTTCAAGGCCTGCTCCATGATCGCCCAGACCGCATCCTGGTCCTCTTCCCGCTGCTCTCGCACCAGCACATCCGGATAGGAGGCAAGTTGAGACAGGGTGATATCATTGGGGATCTCCATTGCCTGACCAAGATCTGCCAGGGCATCACGGTAAATTGCCGCAAGGCTGGTGTTGGCCCGCATCTCCAGGAGATCAGAAAAATCACCACTCACCGAGAGCAGGACATCCACTCTGCCCCGCGAAAGAGTTGCAGCCACAGTTTTTCGGACCTGCTCTTCCAGTCCTGCATAGCCTTTTGGCAGCTTGATTTTAACATCAAGATAGCGATGATTGACACAGCGGATCTCAACGGTCCACTGCCTGCCCCTTGCCTCTGCCTCTCCCCGGCCAAATCCGGTCATACTTTTACTGGACATAAACGTCACTCACAGCTGCTAAATGCGGTTTCTATTTTCTCCTCGCCATGCAGCACAGCGAGCAGTTCCTCCTGACTGACTGTGGCTGTCCCCACTTTGCCCACCACCACTCCGGCGGCTATATTGGCCAGAGCCGCTGCTTCACCAAAGGGCGCACCGGCAGCAAGGCCCATGGCAAGGACTGCAATCACGGTATCTCCAGCACCTGTCACGTCAAAAACCTCACGGGCTGTGGTGGGAATGGAGAGCAGTTCCCTGCCACTCTCCAGCAGGGCCATCCCGGCCTCTCCACGGGTGATAAGCACTGCCTGGCAGCCAACCTTCTGCAGCAGAATCTCGGCAGCAACACGAAGTTCTTCTGTATTTCGAATGCGCATGCCAGACATTTTTTCCGCTTCCAGGTGGTTGGGAGTGATAAGAGTTGCCCCGTCAAAACGTTCCGGCTGATCGGGTTTTGGATCAACAACCACCGGTATTTTCTTCCCTGTCTCCTGTTCCACCCGGGCCACTCTGGCCAGGAGCTTCTCCATCAGGGGCTTGGAAATAACACCCTTGTAGTAATCAGAGATGATTATGGCATCATAGTCAGATATATTCTGTTCAAGAAAGGACCCCATGGCCGCAATTGTTGTCTCTGAGGGGGTACCGGTCTGTTCCCTGTCAAAACGGACCACTTGCTGGCCCTGGGCCACAACCCGGGTCTTGACCGTTGTCGGACGTTTCCCCTGCACAAGACCGCTGGTGGATGCATCGAGATCCTGCAATAATCTCTGCAGGCGGCCTCCCATCTCGTCATCCCCTATGATTCCACAGAGAACAGCTTCTGCGCCTAGAGAATGAATGTTATGGAGGACATTGGCCCCGCCGCCGAGCAGCAGTTCTTCCTTGGTCACATTCACTACCGGAACAGGAGCCTCCGGAGAGATTCTATTCACCGTTCCCCAGACAAATTGATCAACAATAATATCGCCGACCACCAGTATCTTTTTTCCAGCAATCCGCTGAACCAACCCTTCCAACTCGGTCATCATTTTCCTAGCTCCACCCAACGCTCCGCCATCCTCTCAGAGGCAAAAACCAAGGACTCTATATCGAGAAAACCCAACACATCCTTATCAAAGAGGACCTTCACCTTGGCCGGGAAATTATCTTCTTTTTCCTCATCCCAGAAAAGAACAAACAGGGGGAGACGCGGCAGAACCGGTACCAGAAAGGCCGCAGTGCAACTCTGGTCCGGATTTTCCTGCAGAGCAGCGTCTAACACAGGTGCACATTTCTTTAACATCTCAACTCTGCCTGTGAAATGGGTCGCCAGTCGTTCCTCACAATATACTCGCAGCGTACGGATTTTAGAGATGGAGTTGGGCAGGGATTCCATGCCGATCCATTCCTGTTTTGGTTCACGGCCACCGGCTCCAAAATGGATATAGTTATAGAGCAGGATCTGATCCCGAGGATCTTCCGCCTTTTTCCCGTCAATGAGAATCCCTGTATGCGAGAGTTCCACATCCTGGCCAAGAAACTGAAAACAGAGACAATCTTTCTCGGGACCGGACCATTCGCAGCCCACTGATTCCGCTATCTCAGAAAAATTAATGACACTGGTCTTTTCCTTCAAATGGGCAACCAGGGCCAGGTCCTTCTCAACCAGGAGTTTTGCCACTCCCTGCAAACCGTCTTTGCCCCTTTCTTGAGTATCAAATTCATCTCCCAGAAGAGATTGATCAATATAGGGGCACTTCCCAGGTTTTTCCCCACCCTTGGTCACGGCCGCTGCAAAGGCCAGGCAGGCAGCATAGCCGCATTCTCCGCAGTTGGTGCGGGGGGTAAATTTTATAAACTCAAGAGGCTGCATAATGTTATTTCACTGGGATTGCGTATCCTGCCAAAGAAAAACGATGCAGAGAGTTACCTCCCTGCATCGTTTTCATTAAAATAAAATCAGAGTGAACGAGCCACTCTTATTTCAATCGTTTGTCCAGTTCCTTTTTCACCTCTTCAGTGATATCAACCTCATTGCTGGCAAAGTGTACCCCTGCCTTGGAATCCAGAATCACGGCATAACCGTTTTTCGAACCATAGGTGTTGACAACGGTCTGCAACATCTTGGCGATGGGCTCCATCTCCTTATTTTGCAACTGTCTGAACTCAAGCTGCGCATCCTCAACTTTCACCTGCAGGTTCCGCTGTTTTTTCTGCAGTTCAAGAACCTTTTCCGCTTTCTTTTCAGCACTCCAGGCTGAACTTTTCTTTTCAATTTCCTCCTTCAAAGCAATCAGGACCTCCTGCTCAGCCTTGAATTTGGTATCCAGCTCTTTCGCTCTCTTCTCTACAACAGCCGTAGCCTTACGACCTGCAGAGGACTCGAGCAGCACTTTCTGGATATTCATCACGCCAATCTTCATCCCTTCGGCACTGGCACTGGTACTGTCCAGGGCAAAAGTAGCAAGAACCATCAGGGTAATTGTCAGAAAAATACGTTTCAACATCAATCTTTCTCCTGTTCTGTATAGATTTTAAAAAGCTATTCCTCAATATGAGGAATGATGGATTTATAGCAATTGTGGCAACGTCCTAAAAAGTAAAGATTCAGCCGGCCAAGTCGATAAGCGCCAGACATCACCCCCTTCATAGGCAAGTCGTACAACTCCATATCCTTCCAGAGTACCAGTAGAGTACGTCGAAATGATATGGATTTGCAACAACGAAACAGATAAAGAGTTTTCGAAGTCGGAGTTTCTCCCCTCAAGGGACTACTTCAAAAAAGTAGTCTGCCGTTTAGGCTGCTTATCCAAGATGCCATCAATTGTGAGTTACCGAGACAGTCTTGAAGGGTTGAGCGGTCCCAAGCACTACTCAACAACAAAATCGTCACGCCTATTCTGAGCCCAAGACATCTCATCATGACCGTGAAGCAAAATCTTCTCCTCCCCGAAACTGATCGTGGTGATCCGCTCCGCAGATATTCCAAGGTTGACGAGATATCTTTTGGCACTGAGTGCCCGTTTCTCCCCAAGCGCCAGATTATACTCTCTCGTCCCTTTGGAATCGCAGTTTCCTTCTATCCTGATCTTCACGGCCTCTTCTTTCTTCAAAAAATCCGCATTCACCTGAATCCGCGGCTCCTGATCAGGGCGAATGGAGTAATTGTCAAAATCAAAATAGATCGGCAACATGGGGCCTGTGGTACGCCCTTCCATAATAGTGGTGGTTTTGGATTCCAGAGATTCCGCCTGGCCCATTGCTGCAGGGTCCTGCCCAACTGCCGCTTCCTGCTCCGAAACCTTTTTGCCGGTACAACCAGCCAGAAATAAAAAGAAATATGTGAAAACTATTCCGAGACAAATGCTGTTTCTGCTGTTCATGCCTTTCTCCCTATGGACAAGCTGATACATCTTCGAATAACATGGCCTCTGCAATACCTTTTCAATTACTTCATTTAAGTTTTTCAATTCTACTGTTTTTTTCTAAAAAACACCAGACGTTTTCCCTGAGTGCAGAAAGGGGAAGGGGCGAAAAAAAACGGCTTTCACCGCCACCACTCTCTTTTAATTATTTACTTATTTTCCAGGATGTTACCGGCAACATTCTTATTCTTTTGCCGAAAAACTAAAAAATAAAATCACTTTCACAGTTACCATCTCCTGTTAAAGTAATTATCCTTTGGGGTAAAACCATAAACTCGATTTTCTCAAAAGAGATATTTAAACTTGAAAATTATTGCCCGTACCTCTAAATACAAAAGGTATTTGCCACCAGACCAACACCAGAACCATGGCGCAAAAGATACAAAGCAAAAGACACTCCCCAAAAACCATCATTTCGGCAAAGGACGTTATGCAGCAAAACTCTATCAATGACAGCGGACTGGATCTCCACTCCCTGATTGCCAAAAATAGTTTCGGTACCTTTTTCGGAGTCCCGCAAGCACTCTTCGATGAAGTCTGGCAAAACCTGACTGCAACTGATGGAAATTCCGTGGTCTATATCTCCATGGAAATAGGTGCCGACCCTGATGTCTTCCACCCGATCAAGGACAGACTGATGGATCTTGAAAGGACTGACAGCATGGACTCCAGGCTGAAGCACTTTATCCAGAAACTGTTCTATGGTCCTGAAAAAATCCCCTGCTATGGAGGGGGGTTGGGAGTACTTGCCGGTGACACCCTGAAAAGTTTTTCCGACTGCCGGATACCTGTGGTTGCAGTCAGCCTGCTCTATCGCCATGGCTATTTTTCCCAGATAGTCGACTCCAAACTCGGACAGATATCCCAGTCTGTGGACTGGCACCCGGAAAAAACACCTGGACTCTACCTCCTTCGCGATCCCAAAAACCCGAAACAGCCCCTGCAGATCCAGATCCCTTTCTTTAACGAATATGACCAGGAGACCATCGCCTCTGCCCAGGTGTGGATGAAGATGGAAGTCAACCACGCCCTGGATTTCTTTGTCCCGGAACTCCTCCTTGATTTTTCCATGGAGGAAAACCCTGCCCCCATTCGTGATGCCGCAGGCCAACTCTACAACTCCGAATCGTCCTTCATCAAAGCCACACAGCGACGGATGCTCGGTACAGGTATTCTTCCTGTGCTCCATGAACTTGGGATCACCTCTAATACCCTGCATCTCAATGAACAACATGGTGTTGTCGTGGCTCTGCAGCTCATTGCCGAGGAACTGGAGACGAGCACCAAGCATTCCGATCTTTCCCTTGCCAGTGACAAACAGATCCTGGCTGCAGCAGACAAAGTCGCCCGTAAGCTTGTCTACACCATCCACACCCCCGTCAAAGCCGGGCATGACCGATTTAACAAAACCATATACGCAGGCATGAGCCACAAAACCTGCCGCCATATCCTTGAACTGCTGGCCCATGACGATGAAGCCCCTCATTCCTATAATTTTACCACTCTTGCCATGCGGGTGAACAGGGCTACCAACAGTGTCAGCAGGCTGCACAGAGATGTGACCCGTAAACAGTTTCCCGGTTCA
This sequence comes from uncultured Desulfocapsa sp., assembly GCA_964409855.1. Classification (GTDB taxonomy): domain Bacteria; phylum Desulfobacterota; class Desulfobulbia; order Desulfobulbales; family Desulfocapsaceae; genus Desulfocapsa. The sequence goes on along the minus strand of CAYPEU010000024.1, from coordinate 7,984 downwards.
GCAGAAAAAATATCAGCCATCACCAATGGCGTGCATCACCTGACCTGGATCAGTGATGCCAGGGCAGAGGTCTTTGATGCCTTTTCCCAACTCAACAGCTGGAGAGAAGATCCAGGGGTCTTTCAGAATGTGGAAAAACTCCGCAACGACAGCCGCTTTCGAACCTATCTGAGAAGGGCATGGGACAAGGACTCCATCACCTTGTATGACTATATCAACCGCATGCTCCTCCAGCACCGTAACCAGATGTCCAGCACCTGGATCGACCCCCCCAACTACTATTCCAATCTCATTGATGCCGACAATCAGCTTGATCCTGCTGTCTTTACCATCGGTTTTGCCAGGCGTTTCTCCACCTATAAAAGGGCAGATCTCATCTTTGACAACATTGACACCCTCTGCTCCATTCTGGTGAAAAATAAGTGGCCGGCCAACTTCCTCTTTTCCGGAAAGGCGCATCCGGCAGATGAACCGGGAAAATCAGTAATCAAGCTCATTCTCGATTATCAGGAACAGCTGCACGCCAAGAGTCAGGGACTTGCCAATCTTATCTTCATCCCCAACTATGATATGCAGATTGCCAAGATGATGGTGGCAGGCGTTCACATCTGGCTCAACAACCCCAAACGGCCCCTGGAGGCATCCGGAACCAGTGGTATGAAGGCAGCATTGAACGGTGTACCCAATCTCTCCATCATGGATGGCTGGTGGGCTGAAGGCTATCACGACGGGGCAACCGGTTGGAAATTCGGCCACGAAGGCCCTGTGGAGGAGGCAGATCTCAGTGAATCTCCTGAGGCCTTGCTCTACGCCGAAGATTCTGCCTCTTTTTACCAGACCCTGCCTCTGGTTCTCCAGGAATTTTACGAGGACGAGACACGCTCCCACTTTCTTGACAAGGCGATCATGAATCTCTGCCTCAATGTGCCCATATTCAACACCCATCGTATGGCGGCTGAATATTTACAAGAATATAAACTTGATCTCCCTTCGTCGCTGCAAACAAAGATGGATAAATTTGCCAGCCTGTACAACAGCAACATATAAACCGGCAGGCACCTTATAACTGAGCAGCACAGGAATAAAGAATATTGCCTCATCTTTTTTTTATTTAAAGATTTCTACATATGCTGTATTTTTTAATAAATATTTGTTTCTAAAAAAAAAGCTCTGTGTCTGCTGGACAAGATAGTTACAGTCCCTCACTTCCCCATTTATCCTGACTGAAAAAGTCCACAGGAGAAAAAAATGGCAAAAGCCCATATAAGTGCCACCAACGCTACCGACAAAACCATCCGTGCCATTGACAGAAAAAGGGAGAGAGAGAGACGCTTCATCCTCAACAAGGCTCGTGAGAATGCGGAAGTCTTTGCCGTAAAACTGGTGCAGAGACTCATTGATCGACAGGTTCTTGAGACCGACTCTGTTCAAACCCTGCAGGAAATCTTTGCAGAACAGCTGAAAAATCTTGCCACCATGGAAGAGTTTGATATCCAGCTGAAAGTGGCTCCCATACGAACCCTTATCCCGGACCCCAACATCCTCAGCCTCTTTCTGACCCAGTTTGTCATTGAAGACCTGATTGATCATCCCTCCATAGAAGATATCTTTGGTGATGATGTCGAAATATACAGGGCCATTGATTCCATATTTAAAGTTCTCAGACCTCAGTGACTCATCATCCAGCAGGGCAACCCACCCTCGTCTACGCTGATGCCAAGGGAAATATAACGGATTTTTCCTCCCTGCATATGGCTGGCATGAGTGGCGGACATTTTCTGCTTCCGGAAAAAGAAGATTTTATCCCCCTGCCTGAGGGGAGTGAGCTCTTTGTTCTTCCTGGTCGCCTACCGGTGGGATGTGACCCTGATACCGGGGAACCGCTGCTCCTCGAAGACGATCCGTACAGGCCCGGCAACCCGATCCAGGCCGTAGCCGCCTTCATGTCTCCTGCACACACCACCATTCTCAACAGTGCCTACCAGACCCAGGACAACGCCCCGCGCCTTCCCCTCTTTGCCTATACCGCCGTTGGCTGGTACGGTGATCGCTTCTGGACCACTGCCTTTCGCAGCGATGCTGATATCCGCCAGGATGCTTCGCAATTCAAGCAGACGGTGATCAATAAAAAGACCCAGAAAAAACTCAAGCAGTATAAGCACAACCGACTGGTTCAACATCTCGGCAAATGCTGCCTGACCTATACATGTCCTGCGGCCAGAAATTACTTCTTAGGCCGCTGGGAAGCCCCTCTGCCCACTTCTCCGGTCTGCAATGCGAGGTGTGTCGGCTGCATCTCTCTGCAGGCATCAGGGAAATGCTCGGCTACCCAGGATAGAATTCGTTTTGTCCCCACCGCAGCAGAAATTGCAGAAATTGCCGTCCCTCACCTACAAAAGGCAGAACGCGCCATTGTCAGTTTCGGTCAGGGCTGTGAGGGGGAACCACTGCTTCAGGCAGATACCATGGAACAGGCAATTGCGGCAATCCGCAAAGAAACAGACCGGGGCATCATCAACCTGAACTCCAATGCAAGCCTTCCCCTAGCCGTAAAAAGGCTTGCTGCTGCAGGACTCGACAGCCTGCGCGTCAGCCTCAACTCCGCGCAGCTCCACTATCACACGGCCTATTACCGGCCGCAGAACTTCTCTCTTAGCGATGTACTAGAATCTATTCGGGTCATGAAAGAAGCTGGAGGCTTTGTTTCCCTGAACTACTTCATTCTCCCCGGGGTCACTGACTCGGCCGAAGAGTATAGCGCCCTGCGGCAGTTGCTCCATACCTCGAAACCGGACCGCATCCAACTACGGAATCTGAATATGGACCCTGAATGGTATCTCCGCAGCATCAAATTTCACACCGCATCCCCTTGCATGGGCATGCGCCAATGGCTGGAAAACATTAAACAAGAATTCCCCCAGTTACAACTTGGCTACTACAACCCTTCTATTTGTTAGAAATTACACGATTTTCTACTCATATGTGGTCCAGAACAGCTGATATGACTGCAATGTTTTTTGCAACCCTTGACTTTTTTGCTTGATATTCCTTGATATTGTTCTACATTAACCCTCAAGAATAATTCCCACTCACCAGAAGAGGTAATACATGCAACTCACTCCACAAATGCGTTTGACCACACAGCGACAGATCATCCTCGAGGAACTTGGAAAGGTAACCTCCCACCCCACTGCCAACGAAGTTTATGACATGGTGAGGAAACGTCTTCCCCGTATCGGCCTGGGAACGGTTTACAGGAATCTTGAGCTCATGTCAGAAACCGGACTCATCCTGAAACTGGAAGTCGGAGGGACCCAAAAACGGTTTGATGCCACTGTTGACCCACATTACCACATCCGTTGTCTGCACTGTGGCAAGGTTGATGACATCGATATCCCGGTACAACTCGATATCAACAAGTCAGCAGCCGAAGTGACCCACTACCAGATACTAGGCCACCACATTGAATTCTCTGGTCTGTGCAAAGAATGCCGCTCCCATGCAGACACGAGTATTAATTAGTTTTTTCTTCCACTGCAAAGATGCTCATTGAAAATACACGCAAAAGGCCCTGTCGGATGTCTCCGACAGGGCCTTTTGCGTAGCTTTCCAACCTGGGGTCGTCTGTTTTATTCCTCAAAACTCACCTTGCAAAATCGCCGTTTTCCCACCTTGATCAAAACTTCTCCCTGAGGAGATACGGCTGCTTTGAGATCAGTAACCTTTTCTCCATCAAGAGACACAGCGTTCTGTTTGATCATGCGTCGACCATCCGAGGTCGATTTAACCAGCTCCAGATCCACAAGGAGCTGAGGCAACCAGATCGCTTCCTCGGCCTGTATTCTTTTTTCAGGAATATCATCCGGCAACCCACCCTGACGAAAAACCTGCTCAAAATTTTCCTCTGCCTGCAATGCGGCTTCCGGTGAATGGAATCGGCCAGTCAATTCCCGAGCAAGCATCTGTTTTATCTTCTTGGGATGGAGCTTTCCTGCCTCCATATCTCCCTTCAGCCCTGCAATATCATTACTACTCAGGTCACTTAACAGTTCAAAATAGCGAAACATGAGTTCATCAGAGGCGGAAAGGACCTTGCCGTAGATATCATTTGCCGGTTCGGTAATGCCGATATAGTTGCCCAGTGACTTACTCATCTTGTTGACACCGTCAAGCCCTTCAAGGAGGGGCACGGTCAGAACCACCTGCGGTTCCTGTCCCCTTGACCGCTGCAGATCGCGTCCCATGAGAAGATTAAAGAGCTGATCCGTACCGCCAAGTTCCACATCCGCCTCCAGGGCAACCGAATCATAGCCCTGAATGAGCGGATACATAAATTCATGTATGGAAATGGGATTCCCCTCTCGAAAACGGACCTTGAAATCCTCGCGCTCCAACATCCTGGCAACAGTCAGTTCCGATGCCAGGCGGATCATCTCAAAGGAATCGAGCTTACCGAGCCACTCGCTGTTAAAGACCACTCGTGTCTTTTCCGGATCCAGGATCTTAAAGACCTGCGTCTTGTAACTCTCAGCATTCCTGGCAACATCTTCGCGGGTCAATGCCGTTCTCGTTTCCGACTTACCGGTAGGGTCACCAATCATGCCGGTGAAGTCACCGATAAGAAAATAGATGTCGTGCCCAAGATCTTGAAAATGTTTCAATTTCTGCAGTAAAACAGTATGTCCCAGATGGAGATCAGGTGCTGTGGGATCAAAGCCTGCCTTCACGCGCAAGGGCACTCCGGTGGCCTCGGACTTTTTCAGTTTCTTGACCAGTTCGTCATGGGATATACAGTCAACAACCCCCCTTTCCAGGAGGGAAATCTGTTCTTCAATTGATGCCATAATCGTTTGTTACAATCTCATATTTCTAAATTTTGAAGAGACCAAAAAAAGTGGCTCTTGAGATGGCTAAATAGATACGCGTACACTTCAGAAAAACTTCCCATGCGAGGCGTACGAATTTAAGGGAATGTGGCGGACAGAAAGGTCGCCGCAGTGACAGAAAATTCGCAACAACGAAGCAGGTGAAGAATTATTATAAGGCTATGTTACTTGGCATAACCAACAGCACGTGTCTCGCGGATAACGGTCACACGGATCTGGCCGGGATAGGTCAGCTTTTCTTCAATGGCCTTTGCAATATCCTGGCTCAGCAGGCTGGTCTCTGCATCCTTTACTTTCTGTGCATCAACAATAATGCGCAGATCACGGCCTGCCTGAATGGCATATGATTTCTCAACACCTTTAAAGGATCCGGCAATGGCCTCGAGATCCTCAAGCCGCTTGACATAAGACTGCAGCATTTCTTTCCGCGCTCCTGGACGGGCACCGGAAAGGGCGTCTGCCGACTGCACCAGAACATCAAGAACCGATTGGGGCGGCTGATCTTCATGATGGGCACCAATGGCATAAACGACCTCTTCGGGCTCACCATACTTCTTGGCAAGGTCACGCCCGATAATGGCATGGGAACCCTCTACTTCATGATCCACAGCCTTGCCTATATCGTGGAGGAGCCCGGCTCGTTTGGCCATTTTCACATCAATACCCAGTTCCGCAGCCATGATTCCGCAGAGGAACGCAACCTCCAGGGAATGCTGCAGGACATTCTGCCCGTAACTGGTCCGATATTTCAAACGACCAAGGAGATTAATCAGCTCCACATGCACGCCATGGGCACCAACATCAAAGGTCGCCTGTTCTCCGGCCTCCCGGATAACCACTTCAAGTTCCTTGGTCACCTTGGCCACAACTTCCTCAATTCGGGCCGGATGGATACGTCCATCAGCAATCAACTGCAGGAGCGCCAGGCGGGCAACTTCACGCCGAACAGGATTAAAGCCGGACAGGATAACGGCCTCCGGAGTATCATCTATAATAATATCAATGCCGGTGGCTGCCTCTATGGCCCTAATATTTCGTCCTTCCCGCCCAATAATTCGACCTTTCATCTCATCACTGGGCAGCGGGACCATAGATACGGTCTTATCTGCGACATAATCGCCGGCATAGCGGGAAATGGCCAGGGCAAGAATATTCTTCCCCTTGCGGTCGGCCTCCATTTTCATTTCATTCTCTATGCGGACAAGCTGTTTCGCGGCTTCCATACGGGCCTCGCTCTCCAGGGACTCCATGAGCAACTTTTTGGCTTCCTCCTGATTGATCCCGGCAATTTTCTCCAGCTGGTAACGCTGTTTCCCAATAAGGAGATCAATCTCCTTATTTTTTTCCTGCACTCCTTTTTCCTGCTGTTGCAGCTTATTAGACCGTTTATTCAAGTCACTCTGACGCTTGTCCAGGCTCGTCCATTCTTTCTTCAAATGATCTTTTTTCCGATCCAGGAGGTTCAGTTCCTCCTTCAAATCATTTTTCTCTGCCCGAATCTCTTCCTCAGCAACCTGTTTTTGCTTGTAGGCCTCTTCTTTAGCCTGGAACAAAGTCGCTTTTTTTATCTGTTCCGCCTCAACAATGGCTGTCTCAAGGATCCGCTTCCCCTGAGATTCGATATTGGCCTGATGTCCTTCAACAATCTGTTTTCTCAGAAAAAACCCACCAACAAGACCTACCAGCAGGCCGAGAGGCAGGAGGACAAACGATTGATTTATAAAATCCATATGAATTGTTCCCCATGGCAGCAGAATCGGGGAGCGCGACAAAACAGAGACCCAGAAGTATAACACTCCACTGAGAGGGGGGGAGAAAACGAAGGGGGGAAAGGGCGTTGCACAAACGTTGTCCAGGTAGCTTCTCCTGAAGCATACTGAAAAAATCTATGCAAAAAAGTCAAATAGTTACACCATCACCAAAGAAAGACAGGAGATGTCACTGACATGTAAACAATGATTTTTTTCTCTATATAAAATCGGCACAAGCTCGTGCCGCACCGTTGACAGTTGATATAAACAGACTCTGCTTTTCCTCTTATCGTTTTCTTTCCGACAACTACTCTTTTGTCCGCAGTCGATCCTGCTGGTTATTTCCGGGAGGTTGCATCGCTTCTATTGCGCCGTAATTCCCTGCGCAAACGATTCACTCCCGAAATATAAAAACAGAGCAGAAAAACATTTCTGCTCTGAGAAAATTAAATTTCCCCACCCTGCCGTGTCACCAGGAAAGTTAAACCTATATAATAGGTGGGCAGACCCATATCTCCATCAGGAAATTCGCAAGCGATTTTCCATCCAGAGACAGCGAGGTTACCCTTTTTAAGAGAGTTGGCTCAACGACACCGGCGATCACCAACAGCGCAGGGAAAAAGCGCTAAATCTCTTTGGTTACTTTGCAGGTACGTATGCAACCAAATAAGATTTCTATCTTGTTTAATTTAGTATAGCAAAGTTTCAGGCAAACGAAAACAGATTATCCTTCTGATATCTTTTTTTCTTCTACCAACTCACCGCTTATCTGTTCAGTAAGACGGGCCAATCGGGTTTCGGTCTCATTCCTGTAGGCCTCAAAATCCCTTTTCAGTTCAACATACCTGGACGCCATATTCAAGCTGGCCAAAACAGCAACCTTGCCGACAGCTATACTGCCTGCTGTGTCCGAAGAACTATTCTCAAGGACAAGACCTTCCACCATCTCGAGAATTTCGTTCACCTCATCTTCCGGGGCACCTGTATAAAAGGCAAATTCCTGTCCCAGAAGCTCAAAACGAACGAGACGTTCCAATAGATTCTCCTTTCGACCAATTTTTCAGTACAGACGAAATCCAGGTAAACTGAAAGTCCAAAAATCCTGACCTCTTTTTTAGTCCCCCCTTGAAGGGACTAAAAAGAAACAGGCTTACCCCGCCTTATTCAGGAGGTGCTCCATCCTGCGAATCAGCAGAGAAAAGATTTCCCTGTACTCCGGAATCAGATGCTTTCTCAGCAGCAGACACATCACTTTCCTTGGTGCTGATTCCGCTGCTCGTCTCCCATTCCTCAATCTTACCGATAAGACTCCCCACCCGGTTGGAGATCTCCCCGCGCTCGTCTTTC
>CAYPEU010000023.1:0-32476 GCA_964409855.1 uncultured Desulfocapsa sp. | reverse complement strand
CTGCCTTTTGCTGTTTATGGGTAGCCGATGTTTCTTCAGTTTTTCAAAACTATCGAATCTCCGGCTTTGGCCTCTCCGCCCTGTACCACCTTGGCAAATATTCCCTCTTTGGGCATGATACAATCACCGGTTGCCTTTTTTATGGCGCAGCCGTCATTATGGCATTTCTTGCCGATCTGGGTAATTTCCAGGATGATACCCGTGCCAATTTGAAGACTATCGCCAACTGATACAGACAACAGGGGCAGGCCTCTGGTAATGATGTTTTCTGCAAAAGCGCCGTCTTTTAAGGTAGGGAGTTTTTTCTTGACACTGTCTATACTTTCTCCAGCCAGCAGAGAAACCTGTCGATGCCATTTGCCTCCATGGGCATCATCAACAATCCCAAACCCGGCTTGAAAGACTGCCTGTTCAACAGGCCTTTTCACAATACCCTTTTTTTTGCTTATACAAATTGCTTCAATCGTAGCCATTTTCAGTATCTCCTTCGGTCTCACACATTTGCTTATCCCAGCGAAAAGGGAGGAAAAAAGGTGCTCCCTGAATCCGCTGAAAACCATGCCACACAGTAGTACCATCTGGCACATCATATGCCAAGGTTTTTCCCTTCTTTTTCAAGAAAATAAAACTACTCAACATGGGCCAAAAAACAAAAAAAGGCAGGACCCGAGCGTGTTCACGGATCCTGCCTTGCTGCATCCAGGTCAAAAGATTACAAAAACTCGAAGCGTCTCCAGATGATAGAAATGGTTGATCCACGCAGGCTGACAGCTGCCGGGCCAACAGCAAGGAGGCCCCTTCCGGAGCCTCCTTGCTCAACAATAACGACACATTTTATTGAGTGTTATGGAAGTTCTTTGCCTTGCTCGCAGCCCAGTTTGTATCACGACTGGCGTGACAACTGAGACACGCATAGTCGACCGTCAAATAGCCTTGGGCAAAGGACGATTTCTTCCCTTTTTCTTCGACGGTCCTAAACATATTCGCCTTGGGGTCGGTATTTATCTTGAAAAGATGTGTACGCACATCCCCAATATATGAGGCAACACTGATTGCCGACTTGGATGCCTTGGGCATATGGCACTCTATACAACGAGTACCTTGCAGCCCATGAATGTTTTTGACATAGGTTGCAGCCTGGTCCTCGTGGCATTCGGCACAATTGTTGTTGGCCTGAATAGCCCTTTTATGCGGATTGTGACATTCCAGGCAGGTCAGCTTCTTGTGAACACCGGCCGGTCTTTCTCTCTGTCAGTCGCTCTTTTTCCGAGTCTGCCAGCCCTGGAACAGGATACTGCCCACAATCAGCAGGAGTCCGACAAAGGTGGCCGGATAGATCCTTTCTCCCACCACAAGGTTCAGGATCAGGAGGGAGAAAAACGGGGTCACGTAGATCAGGTTGCCGATGCGGGCTGCAGAAGAAGTGAGCTGCAGGGCGGTGAGCCAGAGGGCAAAGGTAATGCTCATCTCAAAGAGACCGACATAGATCAGCGGCAGCCAGGCCCTGGCCACAGGAATCTCGACCCCTCCTGTGAACAAACAGAACAGGGTCGTATACAAGAGGCCGAAACAGAAGCCGGTAAAGAGTTTTACCACCGGATCAAGACCATCCTTTGCATTAAAGAGCCAGTACGTGGCCCAGATCAGAGTAGAACCACCGGCAAGGAGAACACCGAATCGACTGACGTCCCCGAAGCTGGTGAACTCTCCTCTGGTGGCAATGATCACCGCACCCACAAAACTGATCACCACGGCCAGCAGCTGACTCCTGCTCAGCTGCTGCTTGAGGATAGGCACTGACAGCAGGGTGAGAACCAGGGGCCAGCCGTAGTTCAGGCTCATGGCAATCTGGCCGGGCAGGATAGCGTAAGCCTTGAAAAGGATGACGTAGTAGAGAAAGGGGTTGAGAAAGCCAAGCAGGGCAGCTTTGGCAAGGGGCCTGCGACCACTTTTTCGGAGCAGTTTCAGCTTGGACTGCGTGCAGAGGATACTAAATAGAGAAATGGTTGAAAAAAGGGTGGAGTAGAAGAGCAGGGCATAGGGAGTGACATCCCGCAGGGCAATCTTAAAGGCGGAGGCCGCTGTTGCCCAGAAGGTGACGACCATCAGGGTCAGGATATAGGCCTTTGTCTGCTTGCGCACGGAAAGAAGAGATCCATTGTATCGGGTTTCAGGTTGCAGCACAGAGTGCGGCTGTGGCTTATCTACTCATGACCGGGCGATGTTATTGAGCACTATTCAAGCTCACTGCGTTCGCCCAGGTTGCCGTATCTATGGTAATTATTACAGATCGACTGCTGCCTGAAGTATTGCAGCAGTTCGAGACACCCCTCCATATATACCGGGCTCCTGGAAATATAAAAACCGATTTCTGCACCACCCTGAAAAATCGCCCCAGGTACCCGGTCCGGGTCTGCATAGCGAATACGCTCTATATCCGGCAAACTCTGCAGCAGTTGCTTGTCACTTTGGCTGACGACTCGGATATCTTTCAGCAGTGCCTTGCCATATCGGCCTGCAAGAAAGGCGGTGACTTCATTATCCAAGCCTTCCGGCAGGCTGACAACGGGATTGCACTTCGCAGCCCTGGCAGCAGCAATTCTGGCCAGGGTCTCAAACAGGGTGTCATCGCGATGCAGCCGGATAACCATCTTGTTAATCGGAAGATACTGGAGCATATTTTCCTGACCGCGAATGTGGAAATAATCTTGCCTGCGTCCGAATTTCTGCTCTATCTGAAAGAGGTAACTCCTGATAGCAAAGACAGTTTTGCAGATATCCTCACTGTGCTTGCCAAATTTTCCCCAGCGCAGCATGATCTCCCATTCATTTGCCAGCCGCAGGAGATCGGTTTCCTGATCAATCACCCCGATCTGCGGGTAGCCGTGCTCTTCAAACTCCATGAACTGGCTGACATAATCCGGGCTGCCCGCTTTAATGCCGGGGCCAAGGGCTGATTTGCCCATGCCGCCAAAGGGCTGACGCAGGGTGATGGCGCCGGTGGTCCCCCGATTGATATAGAGGTTGCCGGCAAGGATGCCCTCCTCCCATTTTTCCTGTTCCCGTTTGTCCAGGCTTTCCAGGCCGCTGGTCAGGCCATAGCCGGTCTGGTTGACCAGGTTCACGGCGTGCTCAAGATCATCGGCCCGCATGACTCCGAGGACAGGGCCAAAAAATTCGGTCATGTGCGTATAACTGCCCGGCTGCACCCCATACTTGATTCCGGGTGACCAGAGCTGTGGATTTTCGTCCACCATCACTGGCTGCAGCGCCCATTCTTCACCGGGTTCCAGTTCGTTTATCCCGCGTTGCAGGTCACCCGTCGGCGCTTTGATCAAGGTCCCGAGCTTATTGGCAAAATCCCAGACAGAGCCCACGTGCATGGACTGGGTCGCATCAACCAGCTGCTGCTGAAAATGGGGATCATCGTACACGTTTTTCTCCAGGATGAGCAGGGAGGTGGCACTGCATTTCTGGCCGCAGTTGCCAAAAGCCGAATGGACCACATTTTTGATGGCCTGGTCCCGGTCTGCCATGTCAGTGACAATGGTAGCATTCTTGCCGCCGGTCTCTGCGGCAAGGTAGACACCCGGGGTCTGCTTCAGGATGGAAAGGCCGGTATCAGTACCACCGGTCAGGATAATAAAATCGACACCCGAATGACCGGTCAACCGGGGACCGACCTGACTGCCGGAGCACGGCAGAAACTGGAGACTGTTTTTTGAGACACCAGCTTCCCAGAAGCATTGGCAGAGCTGCCAGGCCACCAGCACGGCATCGGATGAGGGCTTGAAGATAACGTTATTGCCGGCAGCCAGGGCGGCCACCAACCCGCCGCAGGGAATGGCCACTGGAAAATTCCAGGGAGAGATGACCAGGCCCACGCCTTTCCCTTTTACGCTGATGGACTCAATGGCATCAAACTGGCGGACGGAAAAGGGATAAAATTCGGCAAAGTCTACGGCCTCCGAGACCTCTACATCTGCTTCCGTAAAGACCTTACCGGTCTCAGCCGCCGCAGCTCCGAGGAAATCCCCCCGCTTTTTTCGCAGTTCCATGGCCACCTTGGCAAGGACCTCATGCCGCTGGCCGGCTGTTTTTTGATGCCATCCATCTGGATCCTGACGGGCCGTGCGCACCGCAGCATCAATATCCTCCCCGGTTGCCAAGGAAAAACGGGCAACACAGACCTCATCCGGACAGTGACTGGGATCCAGGGATTCCAGGACCTCCCGATCAGCAAAACATTCCTGCCCGGCCACGACAACAGGGATTCGGATCGGGATATCAGCAGCTGTTTTCATCCACCTGCTGCGGATTCCTTCCGCCCATTGCCTGTTGGCTGCAAGGGACCAGTCCGTATCCGGTTCATTGGTGAAACCATTGCGATACAGGGTTGAAATTTCCCTGGCAAAAATCTCCCTGTTTCTATCCTGGCTGCGGTTCGCACCCGTGCCTGCCTGATCCATGGAGTGGCAGGAGGCGACAAAACTCTCTTCCAGAAAGTTCCACTCACTGGAGTCCACCTGCAGACCGGGGGCATAGCGGAGAAAATTTTCCTGGGCCGTGTTTTCATCCAGCCTGCGGATCAGGTAGGCAATGGCGTTGATAAACTCATCTTTTGTTGCCACCGGGGCATAGAGGAGCACATCGCCTGCGACCTCCTGCAGGGCTCTGCGCACGTGATCGGCCATGCCTTCCAGCATTTCAAAGTAAAAGAAATCAGCAACCCCGTTTTTGTCTGCCAGAGCCGCAGCATAGGCAAGTTCAAAAAGATTATGCGAGGCTACTCCCAGGTTAACGGCCTCGATGTTCTCTGGCTGCATTCCGTAACGGACCATCCGTTTGTAGTTGGCGTCCACTTCCAGCTTGTTGTCATAGGGGGCAAGGGGCCAGTTAAAGAGCGCAGACTCCAGCTTTTCCATCTCCATGTTGGCACCCTTGACGATGCGCAGCTTGATGGGAGCCCCCCCGTCCTGCACCCGCTGCCGCGCCCAGCCGGTCAACTTCTGCTGCAGGGGATAGGAGTCTGGAAGATAGGCCTGCAGCACTATTCCGGCTGAGAGATCGTGAAACTCCTCCTGTTCCAGGGTGGAAACAAAGGCCTGCAGGGTGATTGCAAGATCACGGTATTCCTCCATATCCAGGTTGACGAACTTATGCACCCTGGAGCCGTCATTCCTGAAGAAGTAATTTGTCCGTGCCGCGCGGTAGATCCTGGTCAGCCGCTTGCGCAGGGTGGCAACGGTCTGATCAAAGGCCAGGGAGCTGATCTGGGAATAGAGGGTGGAAATCTTGATGGAAATATACTCGATATCCGGATCTTCCATATCCCGGAGATAACTCTGCATCCGCTTGGCTGCCTCCTCTTCTCCAAGCACCGCCTCGCCGAGATGGTTGATGTTCATCCGGATATTCTGTTTACGGCGTCGCTGCAGGTGGGCGCGCAAGGACTTTGCTTCACCGGGAATGATGGCCCGGCTGCTGCTGTCCCGCATCTGTTCGATCATTTTGGGTACGGCAAAGGAGGGGAAGTGTTTCCCTAGGCCCACAAACATCTGGATAAGCAGTTTTTCAACGTCCCCGAAAAAATCAGGTACCCCGTACTCTTCCAGCAGGTTGTCTATCTGATCAGCTACCCGTTCCGGATCATGGGGGCGAAAGCTCTGATCAATGATTTTGGTCAGCAGGATTTTGTCAGCGGGATTGGTCAACAGGCGGGTCATCTGCTGCTGGATCTTCTCCTCCTCTGAGGTCAACAGTTCATTGGCCCGAATCTGCCAGGATCTGGCTAATTGCAGTGCCTGCTCTATGACATCGGCCTCTATCTCTGTCTGCATGGTCACTCCTTGCAAAGTGGATCGGGGAATCCTTCTCTCTATTTTAGTGGTCTGTTCCAATTCTGTAAAACAAAATCAAATGGTCAGGTATTTTTGTAGCCGAAGCTGTCGATTCACCTTTACCTTGCTTGCTGAATTTGTTTGACTAAAAGGATGATTCTGGTATTCACATGAATCTATTTATTGATTGTATATGTTGTTAAACTCCGTTGAGGTGAGCGGAATAATCAGAACATGGAGAAAAAATAATGCAAACAAAGAAAGTTACAACTCTCGTCGGCGGTGTCCTGGCAGGCCTGCTCATGTTGGGTCAGGCCAGTGCAGCAGACCTGAAGATCGGTATCATGGTGCCCACCACCGGCTCTGAGGCCACGGCAGGAAAGGATATGGAAAATTCCATCAAGCTGGCAGTGGATGAGATCAACAAGGGCGGCGGCGTCCTGGGTATGAATGTTGTTACCATCACCGGTGATGACGGTTGTGACCCTCAGATGGCAACTGCTGCTGCCTCCAAACTGGTATCCAGTGATGTGGTAGGGGTTGTCGGCGGATATTGCTCCGGTGCAACGCTCCCCACCCTGAAGATCTATGGCGATGCCGGTACCCCCTTTGTTGTGGCCGCTGCCAACTCCACCAAGCTCATTGATGCCAATCCAGGCACGTCATTTCAGATCAACTCCACTGGTTTTGACCAGGTCAACAGTGCTGTAAGCCTGTTCCAGGACAAGGGAGTGAAGAAGCTGGCCATTGTCCATCAGGGCGACGGATATTCCGAGGATCTGGCCAAACTGACCAAGGAAAAATGGACGGGTATGGGGCATGAAGTCGTTGCCTATGAAGTTGTCAACAAGGGTGAACAGGATCAATCCTCCCTGGTAACCAAGATAAAATCCAAGGCCCCGGATGCTGTTTTCTGGACCGCCTATTACTCAGACGGCGCCCTGCTGATCAAACAGCTCCGCCAGGCCGGTTTTCGTAAGCTCATTGCCGTGGGTGACGGCTCCAACTCTCCCAAGCTCCTTGAGATTGCCGGTAAGGCTGCAGAGGGTGTATTCTGTTTTTCCAACCCCACAGCCGAATATCTGCCTGCAGCCAAGAACTACACTGCGTCCTACAAGACAAATTACAACCAGGCCCCGGATGCATACGGACCTCTTGCCTATGACGGCATGAAGCTGATGGCCGATGCCATTAATCGCGCCGGTTCCACTGACAAGGCTGCCATAGTCAAGGCCCTGAAAGAGACCAATGCGTTCAACGGCATCACCGGTGCTGTCTCCTTTACCGCCCAAAATACCCTGGCCAAGAGCAACTTTGTTGTACTGGTTGCCCAAGACGGCAAGTGGGCGCTGAACAAGTAAGCGTTGTGTAACTAAACCAGACAACCGGGCGCCTGCACCTTGCGGGGGCCCGGTCCTGTTTTATCTGGATCTCTTTTGAAAAAACTCACCAGCAAAGCGCAAGCAACCGGGTAACCAATGGATAACACGTACAAAGACAAAAAGTTTTATGAGATGGCAGACGCCTTCATAGCCCTTGCCAATGAACAGAGTGGAAAGGCGGATCAGGGCACAGTCAGTGCGACATTTTTGTATGCCGCGGCAAGATTTAATACATTTCTTGTTGCGTCGGCGTCAGCTTCGGCAGAGGAATTTGCATCAAGAAAAAAAGATGTCTTTGACTACTTCATGACGGAATACAAAAAAATGCTTGAAGAACATTTTGCGGACTATCATGAGAATTTCGATACCTATATAGACAAGAAGAACAAAAATATCGATTAACGCTCAGTCTCCCACTCTTACTGCCGCCTTTTACTTTCTCCCATTGGCTCTGGCTGAACGGAGCGGGTTTTCAAACTCCCGGCAGCTTCGAGGAGCGCAAGAAAGTCCGAAGGAGCCAGGGACACGAATACTCTTTCATTTTCTTTGTTGCTCTTTCACCCTTAGGGGTATAAAGAGCAACAAAGAAAATGAAGGGCTGCATCAAAAGGGCTGAGCCGGCAGACTCTGACCTGGCCTGGAAGAGCAGTTTTTTTACTTTGAAATAAATCAAATCGAGCTGTGACAGTTACTCATCAGTCCCGCGGAATTTCTATCATATGTCAACTCTGGACATCATCCTGCAGCAGCTGGCCAACGGCCTGATCCTGGGTTCCTTCTATGCCCTGGTGGCCCTGGGCTATACCATGGTCTACGGCATTATCAAGCTGCTCAACTTTGCCCACGGCGACCTCTACATGGTGGGCGGTTTTGTCGGTTTCCTGATCCTGTCCGCCATAAGCGGACTGCTGGGCGAGAGCTGGGGAGCCATAGTCTGCTCCATGGTGCTCAGTATGCTCGCGGTTGGGCTGCTGGGGGTCATTATCCAGCGGGTTGCCTACCGGCCCATGCTGAAAGCGCCGCGCCTGTCCATCCTCATCACCGCCCTGGCCGTGTCCATGATCCTCTCCAACGGGGTAATGGCCATTACAGATGGTGAATACCTAGCCTTTAATACTGATCTCGGTTACGACGGCCTCGATTTCGGCAATGTCTTTATCTCTTACACCCAGCTGGCCCTGGTTATTTCCGCCTCGGTGCTGATGGTGATCCTCTATCTCTTTGTCAACAAGACCCTGTACGGCAAGGCCATGCGGGCCATTGCCATTGACCAGGACGCCTGCAAGCTGATGGGTATCAACGTCAACCGGATCATTGGTCTCACCTTTTTTATCGGTTCCTCCCTTGCAGCCGCTGCCGGGGTCATGGCCGGGGTCTATTACGGCTCACTCCATTTTTCCATGGGTTTTGTCATCGGCCTCAAGGCCTTTACCGCTGCAGTGATCGGCGGCATCGGCTCCATCCCCGGCGCCATGCTTGGCGGCCTGGTACTGGGCCTGCTGGAGGCCTTCGGCACCCAGATCCCCTTTGTCGGCTCAGAGTGGAAGGACGTGTTTTCCTTTGGCCTGCTCATCCTGCTCCTCATCCTGAAACCCACAGGCATACTCGGCAAGACCGAGATCGAGAGGATGTGAGATGACACCTTCCCCTGACACCTCCATGGTCACCGACGGACTCAACTGGCTGCAGCACCAGCGCAACCGGATGATCGTCCTCACAGTCATGGCCGCTGTGGCCATGGTGATTCCCCTTGTTGCCAACAACTACATGCTGGAGGTATTGACCAATGCCTGGTTCTATACCATCCTCTGCCTGGGGCTCAATATCGTGGTCGGCTATGCCGGGCTGCTCGATCTCGGCTATGCGGCCTTTTTTGCCGTGGGCGCCTATACCACCGGTATCCTGACCTCAAAATTCGGCATCAACTTCTGGCTGACCATCCCGGCAGCCGTGTTCTGTTCCATGCTTGCAGGCATCATTATCGGCGGCCCGACGCTGCGGTTGCGCAGCGATTACCTGGCCATTGTCACCCTTGGTTTTGGTGAGATTGTACGCATCATTGCCCGTAACCTGGAGATCACCGGTGGAGCATCAGGGTTGATCGGTATTGAACGACCCTCCTTTTTCGGCATTGAACTGAGCCAGGGTATCCACTTTTATTACGTGTTCCTGCTCCTTGCCATCCTTGCCTGTTTCATCAGCTACCAGCTGCAAAATTCACGACTGGGCCGGGCCTGGCAATATGTTCGGGAAGATGAGGATGCAGCCGAAGCCATGGGCATTGGCCGGGTCGGGGTAAAGCTCTATGCCTATGTGATCGGTGCCATGTTCGGCGGCGTGGCAGGCTGTTTTTTTGCTGCCAAGATGACTGCTATCTCGCCTGAAACCTTTACCTTTACCCAGTCCGTACTGATTCTCCTTGGTGTGGTGCTGGGCGGCATGGGGAAAATTCCCGGCGTCATTGTCGGTGCCTTTGCCCTGGTCCTTTTTCCAGAGGTCTTCCGCGGTCTCGGCTCCATGCGCATGCTCATCTTCGCCATTGTCATGCTCATCATCATGCTCTACCGACCCGAGGGTATCTGGCCCCGGAAACAATCATGAGGGCTGACTGATGGCACTGCTTGAAGTAGAGAATCTGGTGTTGAGTTTTGCAGGTCTTGAGGTTATCCGGGAACTCGGATTTTCGGTGGAGCAAGGGACCATTGCCAGCCTGATCGGCCCCAACGGTGCCGGCAAGACCTCGGTATTCAACTGCTTGACCGGCTTCTACCGTCCGGATTCCGGGCGTATCGATTTTAATGGTCACTCCATCCTCCGCCGGAAGCCGCACAAAATCACCCAGGCCGGGATGGCGCGCACCTTTCAGAACCTGCGGCTCTTTAAATCCATGACCGTGCTGGAAAACGTCATGTCCGGCATGCACTGCCGCACCTCCACCGGGGCGCTGGGCGCAGTCTTTCAAACCCCCTCCCAGCGCCGGGAGGAAGAGTTGATCAAACGGGTCAGTGAAGAGTGTCTGGCCTTTGTCGGCCTGCTGGAAAAAAAAAACCGCCATGCCGGCAACCTGCCCTATGGAGATCAGCGACGGGTGGAATGGGCCAGGGCCCTTGCCACCATGCCCAAACTGCTCCTCCTAGACGAACCGGCAGCAGGGCTCAATCATGATGAAAAACAGGAACTGATTGAGCTGATCCTCCATATCCGCAATGAACTGGGGATCACCATCCTGCTCATCGAACATGACATGGGGTTGGTGATGAAGGTTTCTGAAAAGATCACCGTCATTGATTACGGCAAAAAGATTGCAGAAGGAAGCGCTGAGGAGGTGCAGAACAACCCCAAAGTGATAGAGGCCTATCTCGGCAGTGAAGATGCGGAGGATCTTTTGTGAAGGCGAGCGAAAGCGACATGGTCCTTGAACTGCAGAATGTGGAGACCTATTACGGCAAGATCCATGCCCTGCGCGATGTCTCCTGCAGTGTCCGCAGCGGTGAGATCGTCACCCTGCTCGGCGCAAACGGTGCGGGCAAGAGTACGACCCTGCGTACCATCTCCGGTCTGAACCGGGCCTCTTCCGGCACCATCTCCTTCATGGGTGAGGATATTACCGGGAAACAGCCGCACGAGATAGTGGAAAGGGGGCTCATCCATGTGCCCGAAGGACGCAGGATCTTTAAGGGCATGACGATCCGGGAAAACCTGGAACTGGGCTCCTTTACCCTGAGTGATGATAGCGAACGCAAAAAGCGTATGGATCATGTGTTTGAGATCTTTCCAATCCTCCACGAACGGAGAAACCGTGACTCCGCCATGTTGTCCGGCGGCGAACAGCAGATGCTGGCCATGGGCCGGGCTCTGATGACACAACCCAGGCTGCTCCTCCTTGATGAGCCCTCCATGGGCCTTGCCCCCTTCCTAGTCAAGGAGATCATGCGCATCATTCTCCGCCTGAATAAAGAGGGTGTAACCATCCTCCTGGTGGAACAGAATGCAAGGGTTGCCCTGCAGCTGGCAAGCCACGGCTATGTCCTGGAAACCGGCGGCATCGTGATCAAAGGAGATGCCGAAACCCTGCGCCAGGATGAGAGCATCGTCAAGGCCTACCTGGGTGACTGAAGTGACAGGTAATTCCTTCAGAGACCAGCTTGATCAACTGCATCTTACCCGGGAATCAGTCCAGTCAACTACACCCCATGCTGAAAAAAATTCAGGGGGTATGATACTTCACCTCAGTATCATACCCCCTGAACTCTTCCTTTTCACTTTCAGGACAGGTAACCGTTCCACCTCGTGGGAAATCGATCATGCTATGGGGATGTTTCCGTGTTACAGCAAACCCGCATGACTCCTGCTGCCAAGGCGATATCAAACCACGGGCCATCTGAAAAAGGCCTCTATCCCGCCCAGCGAGAGAACAGACCATCTCTCAGACAAGACCATCAACCGTTACCCAGCCAAAATAACGAGAAGCCCTATTTTGAGATAGCTTGCGGCTGGCAGACATTTTCAGCTTCAAGGGCCACCCTGCCGCAACCGCTACACACATATTTCATTTCCGCCAATTTATCCTTGCAGACGTGTTTGCTGTCCACTTCAGGCGCTCCGCAAAAACTACACGATGATTCTTTGTCGTCACATGGATTGCAGAGATGTCCGGGGGCATCAGCTACTGCACCGCATGTTTTACATGAATAGGCCATGGGAACCCTCCATTTGTTTTAAAGCAAAACAACCAGCCCGGAGTGAATTCTTCGGGGCCGGTATGTTTTAGTTCAGAGAAGTCTCTGTTACCTGCGCTCAATGTTGAGTTTTTCGTTTCCATCCGTCCAGCGGGAGCGTTCCTTGTTGGAAAGCGTGCCGTCTTCTTTTCTGTTCTTCAGCAGGACATCGAGCCCACAGACATCCTCTTTTCGTTCTCTCTCAGGGTGCAAAATGCGATTTTTATCTCCACATATGAGCACCGTCAACAGGTTATCCACAACCTGTTGACTAAACAATAAGTACCACATTGTGGCTGTCAAGCTCAAGGATGTTGGTCTGATATGGTTGAACAGGAACGCGCTCCTCTGGAGTTTTGGCAATGGAAGAGGGAGAAACAGGCGATGTTTACTGAGCAGGATATTCTTTGTTCCTCGACACGACTGGTCAGGATGGAAGGGTGTGCCTTGAACTGCCTTTGAGCTTGCAAGGGAAAACAGCCGCGGAAATCATTTTTTCCAGTAGGGGTACCGGCCCATGGCCGCCTGCACTTTTCTCTTCTGCCTGTTCAGCTTTCTTTTGCCAAGGATGACCAGGAGAAGCCCTGAAACGGAACTCCACAGGGCCCCTTCAGACCCGATTTTTCCAACATATAAAAAAGAAGAGGCCAACACCAGGACCAGAATACCTATTCCGAACATTGCCCGACCTGAATAACGTTCCGAGCTGAGCACGGAAAATGTCGTTATCCATCCATTATTTTTTTTCACATCACCGCCCTTGGAGGTCAGCAGCTCTCCAGCAGGCAGAAATCTCATTTCCGTGCCGCAAGTCGGGCAGAGATAGGAGGTTTGGTCACTGGTGGAGTGCTGGTCACCCGACTCCCCGCAGGTTGAACAAATTGGCGTTGGTATATTTTTTTTCGTCATCTTCTTGATTCAGCTTGGCTTGAGGGTGCCTTGAAAAATTTGGATTTTCGTTCAGTCTTCCGATTCAATCCACTTTTCTAACCGACAATCAGGTTCCGGGCAAGGGTAATGATAGAGTGACGTTGGGACCCTGCCTCACTCCATTTTTCACAGGCAGAGTTAAGTAGGGTGTCCCCTGAATAGTTTCCATAGGCAGCTCTCCATTCTGACCGGATTTTTAAATGAGCAAAGAGCAAGGAATCTGGGTTTGTCCTCTATTGCTGAACCCTCTCCTGCAAAGCACTCCATACACGATATTGCAAAGCAATGCCCTGAATGTCCACAGGCAATTCTAAATGACGACTGGAAGGTGGCGGGAGAAGGGTCAGTATCTTCACGACTTCAGCTGCAAAAGAGTGCTCAGGATCCTTGAATCTTGCCTTCGGAAAAGAGTGATAGAGATCCTCTTTCAATTTTTCAGGCACATCTCCAAGTGTGATAGAACAGATACCTTTTTCTGTCATTGCCACCAGCAGCCACCCCAGATAGGATTGAACAACAGCATGCTGAATCCAAATATCAGGAGCACCGTTTTTATACGCAGACGGACTCATCCCCAGTACGGCCGTTGATTTTTCGTAAAACCGACTGCTTGACTCAAAACCGGAATTATAAATTGCCTCCGTTACACTCTGCCCCTTTTGCAGACAGGCACGAGTCTTTTTTAATCGAATTTCCATTGCATACTGCTTGAGGGTGACGCCCACGATCTTTTTAAAAATCCTGTGAAAATAATAGGTGCTGAAACCTACTGTTCCAGCAATTTTTCCGGCATATAACGGACCATCTGCATTTTCAATTATTCTGCATGCCTTTACCACGGCCAAGGTCTGTAAATCCTGTTTGTTGCTGTCATTTGGATGACATCGCTTACAGGGACGAAAGCCCGCCTCTTCCGCTTCTTCACTGGTATTGAAAAAGCGAACATTCTTACGATTAGGCACACGGGAAGAGCACACAGGCCGACAATAGACACCGGTTGTTACCACCCCATAAAAAAACGCACCATTGGACTGCATGTCGCGCTGCAGCAATGCAGACCATTTGGCATCATCAGTCACAAAATTTTCCATTGGCACATGCTTCATCAACAGATATCTCTCTCAAATAACAACATCTTCGTCATGCCTTGGACCATGTTTTCTTCTCTCCTCCACTCGTTGTCTGATGAATGCCCAGGGGCGGCCGTCAATGGCTGCCAGCCCCAAACCAATGAGCACCATTCCAATAAAATGACGCAGATCCAATCGTTCGGACAAAATGGTCATGCCAAGAAATGACGCGCTCACCGGGATCAGGAAGGTAACCAGGAGCAGGTTCGTTGCCCCTGCCGCGGCAAGCAAACGAAAATAGATGACATAGGCTACAGAGGTGCTCAGCAACGCAAGTCCAAGCAGCGCCGCCCATGTTTTCAGGCCCGGCAGAGGCAGCAACCAGGGGTGGTCAAAGCAGAGGACAATGGGTATCATCATGAGAGTCGTACAGCTAATTTGACCGGAGGCAATGACATAGGGCGGGATCTCCCTGAAACGTTTCCCGAAAATTCCAGCAAAGGCATAGGAAACTGTTGCCCCGACAACCGCCAGTTGCGCCAAGACATTGCTGCCCAGACCCGCAAGGGCATCAGGACCAATCATAAGCACAACACCGCAAAATCCCAGGACTATCCCTGACAAGCGATAGGCTGTCAGTTTCTCGTCCTTGGTAAGAAAATGAGCCAGCAGAACAGCCCATATCGGAGTTGAAGCATTGAGAATGGAGGCCAGGCTACTTGAAATCTTGGTCTGTCCCCAAAAAATCAGACTGAATGGGATGAGATTATTGAGGAGTCCCATGACAAAAAACAGACCCCAGATCTTCCATGAGCCAGGCATCCGCTGCCCGGTGGCGATCACTACCAAATTGAGGACCACTGCAGCTATGCTGACACGGGCAAAAACAACAGTAAAAGGAGGGAGTTCAGAAAGGGCAATTTTGCTGAAAAAAAAGGACCCTCCCCATAATAGTGACAGGGTTACCAGGAGAAACCATTCAAATGGCCCCATGCGTTTCAATTTATTCATATAAATACAAGCCTCCATGCATGTTTATTTTCACGCATTATAAGGCATGCAGATATCGCCGCTATCCGGTTCTTGCGCAGCAATTGAAATTTTCAGTATGGTATGATCACGTCTTCTTCACAAACTTTGTCAGAATGACAATCTGCTGGCCATTGACACGGCCTTCAATGTGCTCAGGGTTGTCTGCAACCAGGGAAATTCCGCGTACAGTCGTGCCGCGCTTGGCCGTAAAACCTGCGCCTTTCACATTGAGATCCTTGATGAGGATTACTGTATCACCTGCCTCAAGCACTGCGCCGTTGCTGTCCACATGTTTGACTGTCTCTTCATCTTGTTTCCCTTCACCCGTCGCTTCTGCCCATTCTAAGATCGTTTCATCCAAATAGAGCATATCGAGCATCTCCTGCGGCCAGCCTTCACTGCGCAGACGGGTGAGCATTCGCCATACCATTACCTGCACTGCCGGCACCTGGCTCCACATGGAGTCATTCAGGCCGCGCCAGTGATGGACATCAACCTTTTCCTGATCTTCAATCTGTTCACGACAGGTTTCACAAATCCATATGCACTGATCAGCACTGCCGTTTGAATCAGGTGGAACTTCATACACGCCCAGGTTTTCTGCTGCGCCACACAATTCACATCTGGATTCGCTGCGTTTCTGTAATGTTTTTTCTCTACTCATTCTCTGTTATTCCTTATCGCCAATATGGGATGGTCACCATGGAGGCCTTTTCAATTTTCGGTGAGATTTTTTCCCTCTACAGTGGGATAAAAATTTATCCAGTTGATTGGCAAAGGCCTGCCGATCATTTTGCTTAAGCGCTGACGGCCCACCGGTATCCACTCCATCGGCCCGCAGGCTGTCCATGAAATCTCTCATACTGAGGCGAGATCTGATATTTTCGACACTATACAGCTCACCGCGAGGATCAAGGGCATGGCCGCCTTTGTCAATCACGTCTGCTGCCAGAGGAATATCAGCGGTGATCACAAGATCACCTGCAGCGAGCCTGTTCACGATCTCCTTGTCAGCCACATCAGAACCAGATCCAACCTGAACAAACTGGATGCAGGACAACGCAGGCACACGCATGAGCTGATTGGCGACAAGGGTCAGCTGCACCCCGGTCCGCTCTGCAGCCTTGAACAGAATCTCCTTGATCACCGCAGGACAGGCATCCGCATCCACCCATATCTTCATTTTGCTGCGTACCGATGCGGCTCATTAAAAAAGGTGACATCCGCATATCCTGCGTAGATCTTGCCGGAATGGACCACCCCTGCAGGGATATAGTAGCGGTCTCCTTTGGTATAGCACTGTCTTTCACCATCAATGACCAGCTCGATCCTCCCTTCCAGTACGATTCCCATCTGCGCGGCATGGGTGTGTTCAGGCAGTTCAGTATCCTGGTCAAATTCCATGAACAGGATCTGATGGGTATCTGCCTGTGACAGATAGGCTGTTATGCCATCGAGAGAGATGTCTGCCAGGGGAAGATTCCTGATCGCTTCTGGAAATACGTGGTCCATATTCTTGCTTCCTTTTTTTAAAAAAACAAAAAATCTGCTCTTTCAGAGCCAGGTCAGAACCGGCCGGCTCATCCCTTCCTGAAATGCAGATCTTTGTTACAAAATATTGTCTTGCCTGGTCCAAGCGAGACAGAGATGTCTTTCCGGCTGCATTCCCTGCATAACGGCAGGGAAAAATCCTGCCTGTTCATGGGCTGCCAGAGAGGGGAGATTTGTCGGAAGGACAAAGGAAAAAATTGCCTCGCCCTGTAGGAATTCAGCAACACACTTGCAGGCAAGCTGCAGGAGGCGAGTGGCCAGGGAACGATTACGAAAGTTCGGATGCGTATACAGCCCTCGAATCCTGAAACAGCAATGGTTTTTTCGTTCCCTGCTGAGCTGCAAAAAGGCAACGGTCATGGTATGCTGTTTTGCCACAACAAAGAAGAGTCGTTCTGCTGCTGGATTGTTAAGCAGAGCTTTGAGACGGCTGGCTTGCTGCTCTCTCTCTTTCTCCTCTGAGTAGACGGCAGCCAGCATTTCTGCTGTGCAGTCCTTTGCCGGGAGAAAGCGAAAAGAGAACAAGAGGACGCTCAGAGCAGCTAAGACAGACTGGTGCTGATATCTTTCTGCATCTCTGCAATGACCCGGATGGGATCCTCAGCCTTGGTGATGGGCCGCCCCACCACCACGTGGTCGGCACCTGTTGCAATGGCGCGTCCTGCGGTGATGATGCGTTTCTGGTCATCTGAGCCGTCACGCACATTGGCACCAGGCCGGATACCAGGGGTGACGATGAGCAGCTTTTCACCCAGATCTTTACGCAGCCGCTCAGCCTCCAGACCGGAGGAGACCACCCCGTCGCAACCCAGCTCCAGGGCACGCCTGGCCCGAAAGAGCACCAGGTCCTCCACAGACTGGGTCATGCCCATGGCCCGCAGGTCTTCTTCTCCGAAACTGGTGAGCACGGTCACGGCCAGGAGTTGCAGGTCGCCTCGTGCCTCCATGGCTGCGCGGATGATGGCATCATTGCCGTGGATAGTGGCAAGGGACACTCCTCGACTGTTGACCTGTTCCACGGCCAGTTTCACGGTCTCCGGGATATCAAAGAATTTCAGATCCAGCATCACCTTGTGCCCGCGGTCCAGGATCCAATCCACCACCTCAAAGTAACTGGCCATGAAGAGTTGGAGCCCCACCTTGAAATAGCGGGTATGCGACTCACAGCGCTTCACCATCTCTTTGGCAAGCTCAGGACGATCCACATCCAGGGCAACGATAATTCTCTCATCCAGTGCGATTTGTTTGTCAGTCATGGTTTTCCTGCTGATTAATTGTGATGACCATGTATCGTTTTACTGCTCTTTTTTTATAAGAGCCCAGCCCTCCAGGGACTATCAGGGTCTGGCAGATTTCAATGCTCATCAGGTAATGAATTATATCTATTTCCTATTTTCCCCGTTGTACTATTCTTTCCCGCTCTCGGCAAGAATCCTTTGGATCTCCCCACACACCCACGCCTGATCTTCACCCTGAGCCAATCGATGCACATGCTCGACAATCGCAGAGAGGTCAAGGTGCTGATCGGTCAATGGCAATGCATCCCCCTGTCGTCCCAGTTCAATCCACCCTGCCTGCTCAATGCTCCTGCTGCGGCAATGCTCCACCACTCTATGCAGCCACTGCTGAACAGGATCTCCAGCCGGGGAAACAAACTGGGGGAGTGCAGGTGCAGCGTGTTCATCTGCTGCAGAAAAGGTATGGACCGCATCCTCTTCCATCGGTGCTGTAACTCCTTTAACGGCTTCACTTGCCTGTCTTGAGAGAGTGTGGGGCTCCACCTTTTTCTCAAGAGAAGCCGGGGCCGGCACTCCTTTTTTTTCCCGGCTAGGGAGCCTTCTTTTTTCTGATTTTTCCCTTGTTGCTTCCATCTGCAGCTCCGGCGATGGAGAAGGAAGCGCTGCTTCTTCTGGTCCGGGGCTGTAATCGAGATTCATAAAAAATATTACAGAGGCAGCAGCAGCCAGCAGGGAACCGCTGAGAGCCAGAAAACTGGGCTGAAAAAACAAGCGTTTCTTCTTTCCTGCCTCTTTCTCATTGAGAACATGATCCAGTGCCACCCACTCCCCATAACAGCTGTCACAGGAAGAGAGATGCATAAGAAAGCGCTCCCGTTCATGGCTTGAACACTTTCCATCAAGGAGCGCACTCATTTCCTGGACAGAGAGACACCTTCCCTGCTCGCCAGGAGACCTGTCCGCTGCCAGTCCCAGCAGAGCGCTCCGCCTGTCAGCTTCCCTTTTTTTCTGCAGATCATCAACCATTCTCTGGTCTCTCCTCAAAGAAAGTGACGGACCGGATCTGTTCCTGTGTCGTAAAAAGGTTCATCTGAGCAGCTCCAGCAATTCTTCTCCCAACCCTCTGTTCTGAAAGTCCTGTCGTAACCGGGCGAGAAGGCGGCGCAAGCGGCCATTGACCTGATCACGGTTGAGACCCAGCAATGTTCCAGCCCGGGTCACCCCAACATTGTCCCAGTACAGGAGCTTGAGGAGGAGCCGTTCTTCCGGGTCCAGCTCTATCCCCTCCTCCAGCAGAGAGACAAACTTTTTCGGAAGCGCTGCTTCCAGATCTGTACCAACCAACTGCCCGAACAGGACCGCAAAAAGATGCCGCTGCTCATCTTTTTCCAGGAGTCGATTAGGACGGCCGACAACCTCTTGATCCGCCCCCCTGCAATCTGTTTCCTCAAACGAGACCTCCAGACCCTGCTGGGATCCGCACTGGGGAATACGCTCAAGCAGGGTCAGGGCTGCCTCTTCAATTAGCGGTTTCTCCTGTGCAGGACAGCGGGAGGCCACACTTTCCACGGCCTCGGGGAAACGAAGCCTCTCCAGACAGAGAAAAGAAAAGAGCAGCACCCAGATACCGCCCAGTTTTTTGACCCAGAGCGGAGGCCGCACGCGGCCAAAACGTTTACGCGAAAAATCTTCCAGCAGGCGCCAGGAAAGGGAGGCGATGAAGCTTTGGAAGGTCCCCCTGCCTCCATAGGACCGCACCCGCTGCCAGGAATTTTCGGCCAGGGAGTCCATGACAAAGAGCGCTGCCTCTTCGGCCAGGGCTGCGCTGCCGAAACGGCGAACAGCAAGGCGGTTGATCAGATCCCAGTGGGCAAGGGTCTTCTTTTTCCACTCCTCAGCCATTCACTTCGCCCCGTCCTCTCTGTCAGGAACCGACCGCTGCTGCCACAATCTCAGAATCAAAGTAGTTCACCGACATGCCGGCATCCACCACCATGGTCTGAGCCGTGATTCCGGAAGAACGGGGAGAGAGAAGAAAGGCACAAAGGTCTGCCGCCTCCCTGGTCTTCAGTGCCTTTTTCCGCAGAATGGCCTTTTCCGCATAGAGATAGCTGTCAACATAGCCGGGAATCCCGGCCGAGGCAGAGGTCTTGAGCAGACTGGGTGCCACCGCGTTAAACCGAACCTCGGAAAAGGATGAAAAGGACTTGGCCAGAAAACAGAGAGAAGAGTTGAGCGCTGCCTTGATGGGGGCCATGTAGCCGTAGTTTTCCGCTGCCATGCTGGTGGTGGAGATGGAAATGGTGACCACCGAGGCCTGGGCGGTGAAGAGGTCACGAAAATGATTGCAGATGGAGATCAGAGAAAAACAGGAAATATCAACGGCCTGGAGAAAATCTTTCTTCAGGGTCCCGTGAAACGGTTTTAAGCCTTCAGAATAATTGGCAAAGGCAATGGAGTGAACAAGACCGTCTATACGTCCGCCCTCTGCCTCGCCCACGGCTTCGCCGATCTCCCTGCGTACCCGAATGATATTCTCTTCATCCTCCACGTCACAGAGAAAGACCGGAGAATCAGGAAAGAGCTTGCGGGCCGCTTCTGCCCGCTGCTCAGAGCGGACCACATGAATGACCTTGGCCCCCTCCTCCACCAGGACCTTGGCTGCTGCCGCTGCCACCGATTTTTTATTGGCAAGGCCGAATACCACAAAGCACTTGTTCTCAATCTGTAAAAAACTCATCTTCTTCCCTCTCCCATCTCTTCTCTCATTTTCACTCAACAGCCTCTGTTTTCACAAGATACACCAGGAAAACCTTGTTCACAAGACGCAAAGGATTATTGCCCCATTTGCTGCTTTGCTGTATATCTCTTGGTAACAATAGACAATAATCAATGGCCCCATGCCATAGCCTCTTCAACTAGTCTCTGTCCAGCAATGAGATGGTTTTCTCTAAAGCGAGGCCCTCGATGAATTTAACCGCAGCTACTTAATATTCTGAGGATTAAATTTTGAGAGCAACGAAGAGTGAGGGAAAAAATAGCCAGTTATGGACAGGCACTAACTACGGATCCAAGACCCATGTCAGACTATATCATCGGCATCGACACCGGCGGCACCTATACCGACGCAGTGCTCCTGGATGCAACAGACAGAACTATTCTGGCCACGGCCAAAGAACCCACGACCCATCACCGCCTGGCACTCTCCACCGGCAGGGCCCTGGGCAGCCTCCTGGAAACATCCGGGATCAGCAAGAAGAGTATCTCGCGGCTGGCACTCTCCACAACCCTTGCCACCAATGCCGTGGTGGAAAAAAAGGGTGCACGGGTGGCAGCCTTTATCATCGGCTATGTCAAACACTTCAAGCTTCCCATTACCGCCACCGTCTTTATCAAGGGCGGCCATGACATCATGGGCAAAGAGGAAGAGCCGCTGGACATCGACAATATCATTGATACCATCCACGGACTGCGTAACGATGTAGACGCCTATGCGGTCTGTTCAGCCATGTCCATGACCAATTCCACCCATGAGCTGGTCACGGAAAAGGCCATCTCCATGATTGACCCCAAACCGGTCTTCTGTTCCCATAGAATCAGCCAGCATGCAGGGATGCGGGAACGTGCGGCCACTGCCTCCCTCCATGCCAAGCTGATGCCCCTGATGGAAGATTATGTCACCGGAGTGCAGGCTGCCATGCTCAAGAACGATCTCCACTGTCCGGCATTTCTCATTACCGGCAACGGAGACCAGGTTAGCATGCATGACGCCACCCGGCAGGCAGGTGTTACCGTGGCCAGCGGCCCGGCCTGTACTGCGGGGTTTGGTGCTGCACAGGAAGTAGAGCATGCCCTGGTCGTGGATGTGGGGGGGACGACCACCGATATTGCCATGATCGAGGATGGCAAAACCGTTCTCTCGCCCGAAGGGTGTCAGATAGGCGAGTGGCAGACCCATGTGGAGGCAGTGGATATGTTCACCGGCGGCATTGGTGGTGACAGCCATGTGCTGGTTGACGCACAGGGAAAAATTCATCTTGGCCCTACCCGGGTAATCCCTTTATCCATGGCCAAGGACTTTCCCGAGCCCGCGAGCTGGCTGGGAACAGAGTTCAAGGCCAAATGCATCTCGCTGCTGCCCGGATTCGATGCCTCCGGACAGACTGATTCGGTCATCCTGGCTCTTGCTGCAGACGGGCCGTCCACGGCTGACACCCTCCGGCAAAAGACAGGCCTCTCCGGCGTACCGCTGGACAAGAAGCTGGAACGACTGGCCAGAAGCCAGATGATCCTGGAGACCGGATTCACCCCAACAGACGCCCTGCACGTACTGGGAAAAATCGACATTGGTGACAAGGCCAGGGCACAGGCCGGAGCAGAACTGCTTGGTGTGCTCCTGAACATGGATGCAGAGACCTTTTGCCAGAAGATCGTAGAGATGACAGAAACCAGAATCGAAGACCTGCTCATCGACTATGTCATCCACCATTACTGGGGAAAATCTCTGACCTCCTTTATCTCCACCCGCAGCGACCACCCGGTGCTCGGCGTCCAGTTCAATATGAAAATCCCCCTCATCGGTATTGGTGCTGCTGCCCGTTACTTCCTGCCCCAGGTTGCCCGGCGGCTGGAAACCACAGTGGACTTTCCCAAACACTGTGAGGTGGGCAATGGTGTGGGGGCAGCTCTGTTGGGGATATCTCGCGACGATCAGAAATGAAAAACAGCGCTCCCTCCATTTGGCATGTGGTGTCGAGAGTGCCGTAGAAGATATACCACGATCAATCAGTATGAAGCTCCGGTCGATGCAAATCCCATTTGCCGGAAGGTGCTTGCTGCTTCTGCTCACCGGCTCATCCTGTCCGGCGCTGTTTCATCTCTATTTCAGGAAGAAAGAGGACTAACTTGTTTTTCGATAACCTGCCGGAAAATGGTCTTATCTGTGCCCACCGTGGTGCGCGCTCCATTGCCCCGGAAAACACGCTTCTGGCTCTGAAAAAGGCAAAAGAGTGCGGGGCGCACTGCTGGGAAACCGATGTCCGGATGAGCAAAGACGGCGAGCTGATTCTATTTCATGATAAGACTCTGAAACGGACCACAGACGTGAGAACACACCATGCCTTCCGAAATCGACAGACCTGGTATACTGACCAATATACTGCAAGGGAACTGCGAGAGCTTGATGCTGGTTCCTGGTTTCTGACAGATGATCCATTCGGCACGGTTGCCGGCGGCGAGGTAGGGCCTGAAGAGCAAGAGACGATCTGCAGCCAGAAAATTCCATTGCTGCGCGAGATCCTGGAGTTTACCAAGACCCACCGTTTTCCGGTAAATCTGGAAATCAAGGCTCTCAAGACCCCTACGGGTGATGTCACCATTGTCGACAGGGTCATGGACATGCTCCAGGAGACTGAAACCATGGACCTTGTCCTGCTTTCCTCCTTCCGGCATGAATATTTACACCGAGCCCGTACCTTAAGCCCAGAGATTGCCATAGGCCTTATGACAAAAAAACACCCCCCCGATCTTACCCAGTACCTGAGCAGCCTGTCAGTGACGGCATATCACCCGGAGCAGGCCATCTGTAATGCTGCACTGATCCGTAACCTGCGTCAAGCCGGAATCCGGGTGAATATCTGGACCATTAACGACATGGAGAGGGCACAGGAAATGCATGCTGCCGGGGCCGGAGTTATAACAGATTGGCCGCAACGTCTGGCCAAGACACCTTACTGGAGGAATACATGAAACGTGAACGTATGCTTCGCACCATCAAGGAACAAGGTGATACCCCCTGGGATATCATCGTTATTGGTGGCGGCGCCACTGGCCTCGGCACAGCCCTTGATGCCGCATCACGCGGCTACCGCACCCTGCTCCTGGAGCAGTCTGATTTTAGCAAAGGCACCTCCAGCCGCTCTACCAAACTGATACACGGCGGGGTCCGTTACCTGGCCCAGGGCGACATCTCTCTGGTCCTTGAAGCCCTGCATGAAAGGGGCCTGATGCGCCAGAATGCCCCTCACCTGGTCAAGAACCAGTCCTTTATCATCCCCAACTACGACTGGTGGGACGGACCATTTTATACGGTGGGCATGAAGGTCTACGACATGATGGCCGGAAAACTTGGCCTTGGGCCCTCCCAGTCTCTGTCGTCTGAAGAAGTGCTGCGCGCCATTCCTAATCTCAAAACCGAGGGACTGCGAGGCGGCGTCATCTATTATGATGGTCAGTTTGATGACTCTCGTCTGGCAGTCAACATTGCCCAGACCTGTGCTGAGCATAGTGGTGTGGTGGTCAATTACATACGCGTTACCGGACTCCTGAAAAACAGTGACGGCCTTGTGTCCGGGGTGGAGGCCGTAGACCAGGAAAACGGTGACACCTATTCACTGCAGGCAAAGTGTGTAGTGAATGCCACGGGTGTTTTTGTTGATGAAATCATGCACATGGACGATCCAAATGCTCCACCGCTTGTGAAGCCGAGCCAGGGTATTCACATCATGCTGGACAAGGATTTTTTAAAAGGCGATTCAGCGATCATGATCCCCAAGACCTCGGATGGCAGGGTTCTCTTTGCCGTGCCATG
The DNA here is from genome assembly GCA_964409855.1 of uncultured Desulfocapsa sp. Classification (GTDB taxonomy): domain Bacteria; phylum Desulfobacterota; class Desulfobulbia; order Desulfobulbales; family Desulfocapsaceae; genus Desulfocapsa. The sequence continues at coordinate 8,126 of CAYPEU010000023.1, read as the reverse complement.
GCATGACCGGGTTGTGGTCGGCACCACAGATACCCCTTTGGATGAATGTTCCCTTGAACCGCGAGCCCTGGAAGAGGAAATCGATTTCATTCTCTCTACAGCCAAAAAATATCTGACCCGCGAACCACTCCGCAAGGACATCCTCTCCATTTTTGCCGGTCTCCGCCCCCTTGCAGCTCCAAAAGAGGGAGGTGAAACCACAAGCACTAAAGAGATTTCCCGCAGTCACCATCTACGGGTATCGCTGTCCGGCCTGGTCACCATAACAGGTGGCAAATGGACCACCTATCGCAAGATGGCCCAGGATACCGTGGACAAGGCAGCAATGGTCGGAGGCCTGGAAGAGCAAAAATGCCGAACCGAGGACATGCCTATCCACGGCTGGCTCTCCAATGTGAATTACCAGGATCCTCTCTATTATTACGGCTCAGATGCTGATTCTCTGCGTGATCTTGCCTCTGATCACCCCGAGCTGGGAACACAATTGCACAAGAAACTGCCATACACCCCCATTGAGGTGATCTGGTCAGCACGCTATGAAATGGCCCGTACCGTCGAAGATATTCTGGCAAGACGACAAAGGGCCCTGTTCCTTGACGCCAGAGCAGCCATTGAAATGGCCCCGCAAGTGGCCAAAATTCTAGCCAAGGAGCTGGGAAGAGATGAGAAGTGGCAGAAACAGCAGGTGGAACAGTTCACCAATCTTGCCAGGGGCTATTATCTGAAAGACTGAGAGAGCCGCCCGAACAAGTTGCTTATTACGTATAAATAAAAGATATCCTTACTCTCGGAATCAGAGATTAAAACCGGCGACTTACAGTAGATCTTATAAGTTCCGGTAACCGGATTTTATGAAGAGCTTTCCCTTGGCAATCTTTATTTTGCTAGGCTGAATTGGAATCAAAATCTATTGGAAACATCTTACCTTCTGGGGCTTTGGATTTGGCAGGAGCAGTAAAACATATCTTACTGCCAAAGTTGTAGAAAAAATATCCCCCTCATTTTTTTGCAATTTATGACGAAAAATTCACATTCCTTTGCTTAAAATAACGACCCATCGTGAAGGTCTTATCAAGTGGATATGTGCCGGGGATTCAATGAACGGGTTGTATAATTTAAGTTATGCTTTATCATAGATCAAGTCTATTTTAACGATATTCCAGGCAGATGAAACCCCCACGATACAAAACCAGACAGTCAGGCACAATGAATACATTTGAATATACCCCACAAGCAGTAATATTGATCAACCCACGTTTTTTTGCTGCTGCAAAAGAGAGTACAAATCTTTATCAGATGCGCAAAAAATTAACCACTCATCTGTATATGATTGAGCTAGAGTCATCCGAAGCATATGATCAGGATGCCGCAATTTTTGCCCGTATTCGTGATACCTCTCAAGTTCTTCGCAATATGCTAAAAAAAAGGTCGGAGGACCTTGCCGGTTTTTCCATGGCCCAAGTAATTTATGATATGGCTCATGAAAATCACCGCCCCGATTTAACTCCTGCCTTTTATGCTGACTTGTACCATCTTCTTTCAGGAGTTCAAGGCAAAGGCTCCCGTAAGGCCTTTGGTGACATCCATCTGTCGGCCATAAATGACCAGGGAAGACCTGTGGCAATTCATCGTTCCCGACAGCTTGATGAGATTCGCTCAGAAGTTGATCAGAAAATTAATCAGTATAAAACCGGACTTGACAAGTATTCGGTTACCAGGCGAAATAAACGGCGTGACAAAATTATTACAAAACTAAATGCCTCACTGGATGATTGGCAGGACTGGCACTGGCAAATCAACAATATTATCAAAGAGCCTGAACTTCTGCAGGACCTCGTTAAACTGAGTAGTGAAGAAAAAAAGGCGGTTAAAACGGCCAGAACCCATAACCTTCCATTCGGGATTACACCCTATTATCTCTCACTGATGGATGACGCCCAGAGCCGGCGTGACATTTCGATCAGAGCCCAGGTTCTACCGCCCGCCGATTATGTGACCCAAGTCATCTCCAATCAGGAGAGATCTGGTCTTGATTTTATGGGAGAGGAAGACACGTCGCCCTTCGACCTGATTACCCGGCGATACCCGGCAATCTGCATATTCAAACCTTTCAACACCTGTCCACAGATCTGTGTTTACTGTCAGCGCAACTGGGAAATTGATGATGCCATGTCCCCTAAAGCCTTTGCGGGCATGCAGCAGATCGATGCGGCCATCAGATGGATCAAGGAACATCCGACCATACACGAGGTTCTCATAACAGGCGGAGATCCACTCGCCATGGGCGATGTAACAATATCCAACATTCTTGCTAAAATAGCTGATATTTCGACTGTTGACAGAATACGAATTGGCACCCGCATCCCTGTCACCATGCCAATGCGCATTACCGCCGATCTGGCTGATATTCTTGCACAGTTCCGGGAGTTAGGAAGACGGGAGATGGCCATTACCACTCATGTCCAAAACCCTTACGAAATCACTCCTGAATTAGTCAAAGCGGTGAACCGGCTGCGCTCCCGAGGACTCCCTGTATACAACCAGCTGGTATACACCTATTTTGTTTCCAAGAGATTTGAGGCTTCAGCCCTACGAAGACACCTGCGTTTGGTCGGAATTGACCCATACTATACTTTTAATACAAAAGGAAAAGATGAGACCCTGTCCTATCGTGTCCCCATTTCAAGACTGGTCATGGAACAGCAGGAAGAGGCTCGGCTGCTGCCTGGTCTGGAAAGGACAGATGAAGCAGTTTTTAACGTACCGAGGTTGGGGAAAAATTACCTCAAATCAAGGGAGCATCGAGATCTGCTTGCGATCTTGCCGAACGGTGCTAGAGTATATGAGTTCTACTCCTGGGAGAAAAATTTATCTAACACAACGAACACTTACTCTTACGTTGACGTGCCGATTCTGGACTACTTAAAAAGGCTTGAAAAAGACGGGGAGAACCTACAGGATTATGACACGATCTGGTATTATTTTTAGTGACGCTATATCTAAAAGGAAAAGCAGAATAACATTACCCTGAGGTAGTTTGATGTTTCTACCGGCAATCATAACCATTTAAGGAAAACTGCAATTTAATATTCTTCCTGAGAAGATACATTATGGCAGTGAAACCGGAAGGCTGTTTTACTGAAAAAAAGACATATACCAACTGTAAAGTAAGGAAGAATACACCGAAATTAGCCCAAGCAAAAAAATTATTTTTTGCTTGGGAGTAAAGAGGAGAAACTTTTAATCATAATGCCTGCTTGATGTTTCCTTCCTCTTTGATCAGTTTGCGGATTTCCAGGGGTACGCCCCTGTCTGGAGCTGCTTCCATAATGCGAGCCCCTTTTTTACAGACATCAACACACACACCACAACCAAGGCATTTTGCTTCATCAAAGCGGACATGCCTTCCATCCTTGTAGAGTGCATCAAACTGACAGTGAGAGGCACAACGACCGCAATGAACACATTTTTGCTCATCAACCTTTGCCACAAAACCGGAGCTCGCCAGCATGGGGATTTCTTTTTTCATGGCCTGAATAGCACCACAACAGCAGCTGCAGCAGTTACAGATGGCATAAAAACGATTCAGCGCCGCCTCTTTAAAAAATGCGTGATGGACATGCCCTCGCTTATGCTCGGCCTCTAGAATTTCCAGAGCCTCATCCTGACTGATGGCCCTGCTTTTTCCGGGATGGTGTTCCAGCACAAAAGAGGAAAAGGGCTCCCCAATCACCAGACAGACATCCAGTGGAGAACAGGGACTAGGACGGACAGAACGGCATGGACAATCGAGGACAACAATATGATCGGGATTGCAGAGGATAATGTCCCTTGCCCTGGCATAGGGAATGACCTGTTCCAGGTCAAGAATCCTCACAGGCTTATTCACTGTGACCAGCTGCCGAGCTCCGTCCAAAGAGACAACCTTGCCGTGGTAGGTATCAGCAAAACCAATGCGCTTGCTTTGAGGAAAAATCTTCTTAAGAAAAGTGAAAACCCTCACTGCCGGCCAGAGGATCTTTGCCAATGGGTGTTCTCCGGTACCGATACCGATGTAAAGGTAAATCCAACGGCCATAGACATAGCCGTGTACTGCGTCTAGCAAAGAAAAATTTCTTGTTTTCTTTCCTTCACGGAAAAAGGCGCGGGTTGATGGTTTTGTAGACAAAAATGATCGTTTCATACGTGTTAATAGTGCGGTACTCTTTATGGAGTTCTGGCGACAACGATCCATCTTTCTTTCATAATATCTTTTTCTTCCCGCTCAGACAAGAATTCACAGGACGAGCTTCTGGATTTTATTGGTGCGCCGAGGCAAAGTTATGGGTAAAGAGGTCGATGAGCTGAAAATGATAAAACCGATCTTGCTCCATCTCAGGCACTGTTAGTACCATCGATTCTGCTCGGAGATCGATCCAGAACATACAATAAGGTGTATGGGAGTTGGGTGTTACAACTGCTTTGTCCTCAGAGTTGAACAGACGAGCATCTCAACTGAGCTTATTGAATGGCCCTTGTATTCTGGCGATGGATTGCGCTTCGTCGGCGTTAAGGTCCAGTGCAGCAAGACATTGTTGAGCTATTCCTGCCCCTAGGGAAATAAACACAAAGAACAGTACTGGCAGGAAGCTCTTAATTCTGTTCATTCCCCCTCCCTGTCCTATTGTTATTCACAAATACAGATCTCTAAAACTGCCAGAGTAGGCCAATTGTCGGGCCATCCTGGGCAATGTCATACACATAACCGTCTTTCTCGTAATCAACGTCAAGATAGCGGTAACCTATTGTCGTGGAAAACCCTTCAGACCATTGATAGCCAAAGTTGATACTTGCGTTCCACATCAGGTCTGATCCGACCCCAAACCCTCCGATACTGAAGGAGCCGCTTGTAAAAAACCGTGATGCACCAAGAGGCGTTTTTCCCTTCAGGCCAACCAGAGGATCAATCCAGTCCTCATGGTTAGAAACATTACCTTCCGGCAGCAGACCGGTACTGAGTGCAAGTTCTGAGTCAACGGACCAGTATCGTATGCCCCCGAAGACATCCAGAAATTGCCCTTTCTCTTCGTAGATGCGGTAAAAGCCGGCAACGGAAATAATCCATGATTTTGTTTGAGACGAAAGTGTTGTGAACAGTGGTCCTGGAGTAGGTTCTTCTATCTCAATATCCGTATAGAAAATATCGGCAAATGCGCCAAAATCTCCCTTTCGTGCTTCACCGACCAGCATGAGCGCCCCATTTATGTTGCCGAAAATATCATCGTAAAAATCAACATCGATATCTGCCGCTGGTAGTCCTGGAAGTGTTCCTACTTGCCCACTTTGCCCAGCCAACCAAGCGTAAGGGGCCAGTTTAAATGTCCATCTCTCGTTGTCAGCACAGTGTGCACTGGCGGGGAGCAGACATAATAGAGAAAATAAAGAGGAGAAGAGTATTCCTTGTTTTAACACCTGGACGATAAAAGACATTTTACCCCCTGCATGTAGATGTTGATAAGGTTTGGCGGACCGAAGAAAAAGCCGGATCACCTTTTATCAAGGAAGCCAGGTTATCAAATAAGACACGATGATTGCCGACCCTCTGTTACGAAAGGTTTAGCTTTATCTATCTCTTTTATCGAGAATTATAGATTATGGATGGATCGAATGTCAAACGAGGAGGACGAAAGAAATGTGTTGGCAATCGTAAGCGACAGGGGCATGACGCAGAGTTGAAATATTTCCTGACAAGGTGTCATTTTGAGAGAGCCTCTTGCTGGTCTGAAAATGAGGCATCAGTAATTAGAGGAGAACAGTAGATCTATTAAGTCTGGGAAAACACTTAAACGGTTAAAATTGGCAGATCCAAGTTGAAAGCCACTCGTTCGTGAATGACTGAGATTTTCGGGAAGGTCTAAATTTCACCGTATCGCAGAGAATCTTAATCTTCGGTAGACGCCTAATCCCAAAAGATTCGTGCTGGTAACTTGTCAGGCAGATTGCTCGACAGTAAGTACAGATTGTAACGTAAGACTCAATTCGTTTATTTGAAATGGCTTGGCGACTGCGGCCTTAAACCCATAGTCAAGGTGGCAGGCCATGATCGGGTCATTAGAATAACCACTTGAGACAATAATCTTGACATCAGGGTCGATTACCAGAAGTTTTTGACCAGCCTCTCTGCCGCCCATGCCTCCTGGTATAGTCAAATCCATAATAACAGCACCAAAGGGGGAACCGCTATCCATGGCATTCTGATACGACTCTATCGCCTCACTGCCATCATTGGCCAGGAATACTTCATAACCCATTATAGAAAGCATCTTTTGGGATATGTTTCTGACCATTTCATTATCATCCATTACCAGAATTTTTCCCTTACCACTCAGCATAGGGGCGTGATTAACTTGTTGAGATGGAAGTACTTCTTCCAAGGTCGGAAGGTATATGGCAAAAGAGGTGCCTTCTCCCTCAATGGATTCCACAGAAATGTGTCCGTTGTGCTTATCAATAATCGAATAGCAGACAGCCAGGCCCAAGCCGTTTCCCTCTTTCTTTGTGGTAAAATAGGGGTCAAATATTTTTGAAAGGAGTCTGAGAGGGACACCTGATCCAGTATCGCTGATAATCAATTTGATATAGTTTCCGTCTGCTATGGGCAGGGCATCAATTTTCTTTTTAACAAAATTTTCGCAGCTCACCTTGATGATACCGCCATCTGGCATTGCCTGGCTGGCGTTGACAATAAGATTCTGGATCACTTGGCTGATTTGCCCCTTATCAATTTCAACTGGCCAGAGATGGTCGGGGATTTCATAGGCACATTTTACATTGGCGCCGGAGATAACAAAATCAGCCGAGTCCTTGATGACATCGATTATGGTTGCAGTGGTTTTGATCGGATCCCCACCTTTAGAGAAGGTAAGCAGCTGTTGCGTTAAATCCTTTGCTCGAAGAGAGGCTTTTTCAACCTCGCTCAGCAGTTCATAGACCTCATGGTCTGGATTGAGGATATGAGCAGCCAGACTAATATTGCCCAAGATGGCAGCCAGGATATTGTTAAAGTCATGGGCAATACCGCCGGCCAACACTCCAACAGACTCAAGCTTTCTGGCCTTGAGGATTTCATCTTTCATCTTCAGGGCTTCCGTGACATCTCGGAAAACAAGAACAACCCCCTCTACTTTTCCTTCTTGATTTCTTATCGGGGCACCGTTGTCAGCTAGATCGAGTTGCCTTCCATCCCGCCTGACAAGCACAGTGTGGTTGGCCAGACCGACAATCATTCCTGACTGCAAAACCTTATCCACCAGACTCTCACAACGCTGATGGGTTTCTTTGTTTATAACAGGAAACACCTCATGCAAAGGTCGGCCAAGTGCATCTGCCTGACTCCAACCGGTCAGTTTCTCGGCCATCATATTCATCAGGGTTACTTTCCCTTCATTATCAGTGCCTATGACACCATCACCGATACTGCGTAGCGTAACTGTCAGACGCTCTTTACTTTTCTGCAAGTCGAGCGTACGCTCCCTCACCTTCTCTTCGAGTTGCTCATGGGATTTTTGTAATTCTAATTTTGTTTTGTTGAGGCTAACCACCGTGGGCATCCATTTCCAGAAGCCAATGCTTAATAATAAGAAACCAACCAGGTAGCCGACCACTTTTTCCAGGAAGGCCTGGATCTCTGTGTCCCCGATGACAACGTATTTGTCGAGGCTGGGAAATTCATCGGTGATGTCAATAAGCATACCGAATAATACCAGACCAAAACCAGACATGATAAAAATCCATCCTGCCTGTTTCCTAATATTCTCCTTACTGCCGACCCACCAAAGGTAAAAGAAGATAATTAAGACGACAATCGCCCGAATGATTTCAAGTAAAAAATCTGACATTTTTTCCGTTCTATTTTCTCATCAAGCTTATTGCCCGACACAATGAAATTCTTGCGGACTTACAGCAACTTTTATAGATCATAAACCTACGACCTAGTTTCTTTTGTTTACCATATGAAATAGCAGGTGAGAACTAAAATAAGACTGCCAGAGGCAAGATTAGCAGTTGGCCGGCAAGCAGCAGGTTGAGGTTATTCCTGACTCTTCTCAGTGACAAAGGGACGGGCGGGATGGTGTAAATTTGAGAAA
>CAYPEU010000022.1:0-33792 GCA_964409855.1 uncultured Desulfocapsa sp. | reverse complement strand
AAATTATGATACAAAGTGAAACAGTGCTGAATGTCGCAGACAATTCAGGAGCAAAAAAGGTACTCTGCATCAGGGTCCTTGGTGGAACCAGAAGAAGATATGCCTCCATCGGTGACGTCATAGTTGTCACCGTCAAGGAAGCTATTCCACACGCCAAGGTAAAGAAGGGTGATGTCATGAAGGCGGTTGTTGTCCGTACGGCGAAAGAGATGAAACGGATGGATGACACCTGGGTGAAATTTGACGAGAATGCTGCAGTTATCCTGTCCGCCACTGGTGATCCCGTAGGGACACGTATATTTGGACCGGTAGCAAGAGAGCTGCGAAACCAGGGATTTATGAAAATTATCTCTCTGGCACCAGAAGTTTTATAAAATTTGTCAACCAATTCGAGCTACTACGGTTCAATTGATAAAAAGGATTGAAAATGGCAAAGGGGAAAACATACCTGAAAAAAGATGATCAGGTAGAAGTGATAGCTGGAAAAGATAAGGGAAGAGTAGGTAAAGTGCTGAAAGTCTTCCCGACTGATGACAAGGCCCTGGTTGAACGGATCAATATGATTAAACGGCATACCAAGGCAACTGAGATGAATCAGCAGGGACAGATCGTCAATCGTGAAGCACCTATTCATGTCTCGAATCTGCAGCTGATCTGTCCGGAGTGCACGAAGACCGGACGCATCGGGAAAAAAGTCTTAGAAGATGGAACAAAAGTACGCATTTGTAAAAGCTGCGGCGGCTCCATCGAAACTAAACAATAGCGGCATAGAGCAATTGCCAGGAGTATCAAATGGGTGCGCTGAAAGACCATTATATAAATGAATGTAAACCGGCCCTGCAGAATGAGTTCGGTTACACAAATGTTATGCAGATCCCCAAGGTCGAGAAGATCGTTTTAAACATGGGCCTGGGGGAGGCCGTCCAGAATCCAAAAATTATTGATGGTGCTGTGGAAGAGTTGACTCGCATTGCCGGGCGGCGTGCAGTTGTGACCAAAGCCAAAAAATCGATTGCCGGATTCAAGCTGCGTGAAGGTATGCCTATTGGCTGTCGTGTCACCTTGCGTGCAGACGTGATGTATGATTTTTTGAGTAAGTTGGTAAATATCGCTCTGCCCCGTGTTCGTGACTTTCGTGGAATCTCTCCAAAGTGTTTTGACGGAAGGGGGAATTTTTCCCTTGGCGTCAAGGAGCAGATTATCTTCCCCGAGATTGACTATGACAAGATTGATAAAATCAAAGGCTTAAATATTACTATAGTGACTACTGCCCAGACCGATCAGGAAGCTCTATCTCTCCTGAAGCTTATGGGTATGCCTTTTAAAAGTTAATACACAACCCGTATAAAGAAATATTCTTTAAAGAGAACTGGAGGTCGGTTTGGCAAAAAAATCTCTTATTGCGAAAGCAAAACGAAAGCCAAAATTTAAGGTACGGCAATATAACAGGTGTCCACTCTGTGGACGTCCTAAGGCATTTATCCGTAAGTTCGGTATCTGTCGTATTTGTTTTCGTTCCTTGGCATCTCGTGGTGAAATTACTGGTGTTACGAAATCCTCCTGGTAAGTTGTAGCCACCGGATCCAATACATTATTTAGATAAGGAGAGTTCGCCATGTCTATGAGCGATCCCCTGGCAGATATGCTGACCAGGATTAGAAATGGGGTGATGGCAAAATTTGACTCTGTCACCATGCCGAGATCAAAGGCAAAGGTCAATATTGCGACCGTCCTGAAAGATGAAGGATATATTGTTGATTTTCACGTCAGTGACGAGGGCCCTCAGGGAACTCTGACCATTGATCTGAAATACGGTCCTGACCAGACACCGGTTATCACTGGTATCAAACGTGTCAGTAAACCGGGTTTACGTAAATACGCCACGGTAGGCGATATTCCAAAGGTCCTCAACGGCCTCGGTATCGCCATCCTTTCAAGCTCCAAAGGCATTATTACTGATAAAACCGCAAGGGCCAGTAATGTAGGCGGAGAGATTCTTTGCGAGGTCTGGTAAGACCAGCAAATAACGGAGGTAATCATGTCTCGTATTGGAAAACAGCCTATCCCTGTTCCATCTGGTGTTACAGTGGATATTAAAGGGCAGAAGATCTCGGTATCTGGAAGTAAGGGAAGTCTTGAACGTGAAGTCTTGCCCGAGCTTGAAGTGACCATGAAAGATCAGGAGGTTCTTGTTGCAAATAGAGATAACAGCAAGAGAACCAATGCCTTTCGCGGTATGACAAGAAGTCTGATCAATAACATGGTAGTTGGCGTTGATAAGGGTTTTAAGAAAACCTTGATCATTGAAGGCGTTGGCTACAAGGCAAATATGTCTGGAAAGACCTTGACCTTAAATGTTGGCTATTCTAATCCTGTTGAGTTTGCTTTTCCGGAAGGAGTGCAGATCAATGTGGAAGGGACCAACAAGGTCATTGTTGAATCCATTGACAAAGAACTGCTTGGCCTGACCGCTGCCAAGATTCGTGAGATCAGGAAACCTGAGCCCTATAAGGGAAAAGGTATTCGCTATGAAGACGAACATATTGTACGCAAGGTCGGTAAATCAGGCGCCGCAGTTTAACTAATTTTCGTTACTGCTTCAGTGACGATTCTAACAGGTATGGTAAAGAAAAATGGCTAAGACGAATCCTAAGACTACAGCCAGGGCCAAACGAATTCGACGAATTCGTAAAAATATCACTGGTACCAGTGATCAGCCCCGTCTTAGAGTCTTTAAGAGCAATAAACATATTTACGCCCAGATCATTGACGATCAGTCCGGAAAAACTGTGGCATCCATGTCAACCATTGACAAGGCGTTCCAGGAATCCGAGGATAAAAGCAAAATCGGTGTTGCCAAACAGGTCGGTATATTACTTGCCGAAAAGGCAAAAAGTGCCGGTGTGAGCAAGGTCGTTTTCGATCGCGGTGGATATATCTATCATGGCAGAGTAAAAGCACTTTCCGAAGGAGCACGGGAAGGTGGAATTCAATTTTAATGACATAGACGAGTAACGGGGGTGTCCCTTGGCAGATTTTAAGCGTTCACGGAACGAAGGTTCTGACGAATTAATCGAAAAAATTGTTTTCATCAACCGTGTTGCCAAAGTTGTAAAAGGTGGACGGAGATTCAGCTTCAGTGCCATTGTCGTTGTTGGTGATGGAAAAGGCAAAGTCGGATACGGACTGGGGAAGGCCAATCTTGTACCTGAGGCTATTCGCAAAGGTGTTGAGAAGGCGAGGAAGGATATGAGTTCTGTTTCACTCACCGATGTATCCATTCCCCACCAAATTACCGGACGCTATGGCGCAGGGAAGGTCCTTCTCAAACCCGCATCTGAAGGTACTGGTCTCATTGCCGGTGGTCCTGTACGTGCGGTCCTTGAGGCCGTAGGGGTAAACAATATCTTGACAAAATGCCTTGGTTCTCACAACCCTCATAATATGGTCAAAGCCACCCTTGAAGGGCTCAAGAATCTTCGTTCTGCAGAAAAGATTGCAGAACTTCGCGGAAAAACCGTAGAAGAAATTCAGGCATAATGAAAGCATGGCGTACCGTTGGCTCTTTATGCCAATGGTCTGCTGTGCTTTTTCTATTTATCAGAAAGTAGAAGGTAGTCACATGTCCGATACAATCACATTTACACAGGTCAAGAGCGGAATTGGCAGTACGAAGAAAATTCGTGCCACTCTTATAGGGCTGGGCCTGACCAAAATGAATAAGAGTGTTACCCGTAAAGATACCCCGGAAATTCAGGGGATGCTGAAGAAAGTCGAGCATCTGGTCCGGGTTGAGGAGGCGTAATATGATAACTTTAGGAAATCTCTCCCCGAATAAAGGGGCGAATAGGCAGAGAAAACGTCTTGGGCGTGGACCTGGTTCCGGTCATGGAAAGACTGCCGGTCGTGGACATAAGGGCTACAAATCCCGTTCCGGCTCTGGTATTAAACCAGGCTTTGAGGGTGGTCAGATGCCCTTGCAGCGTCGTATCCCCAAACGTGGATTCACCAATATCAATACTGTCAAATACTCCATTGTTTCCCTGAGTCAGCTTGATGCATTTGAGGCCGGCTCTGAGGTGACTAGTGCAATGCTCGTTGAAAGAGGTATTGCCCGTAAAGGGTTGCCGGTTAAGGTTCTTGCCAATGGCGAACTGACTCAGGCCGTGACCGTGAATGTTGAAAAGGTCAGTGGTGGCGCCAAAGCGAAAATTGAAGCAGCCGGCGGTAAGGTAGTAGACCCGAAATAAGGGTTCTTTTTTTCTTAGAACAACGGCCCAAACCGGGATCTCCTAAGCCTCTTACGGATAAAAGACATGAGTGGACTGCAGAACGCTGCAAACATACCTGAATTACGAAAGCGCATAATTTTTACCCTGGCCATGCTGGCTGTATACAGGATCGGTGTTCAGATTCCAACTCCGGGTATCAACGGAGAGGCGCTTGCTGCATTTTTTGCCAAACAGGCAGGAACGCTATTTGGCATGTTTAATATGTTCTCGGGTGGAGCACTGGAGAATTTTTCCATCTTTGCCCTGGGAATCATGCCCTATATCTCAGCCTCCATTATTATTCAGCTGCTCACTGTTGTCATACCCCAGCTGGAGACCTTGAAAAAAGAAGGAGAGGCTGGCAGAAGAAAGATTACCCAATACACTCGTTATGGCACGGTTGGTCTCAGTATCATCCAGGGAACCTTCATAGCCAGTGGACTGCAGAGTATGACAGGTCCAGGGGGCGAGGCCATTGTCATCACGCCTGGGACACCATTTATCCTGATGACCATGCTGACGCTTACTGCTGGTACCGCCTTTATCATGTGGCTGGGAGAGCAGATGACGGAAAGGGGGATAGGGAATGGTATCTCTCTTATCATCTTTGCAGGTATCGTGGCCCGCGGTCCTGCCGCATTGGTCAACTCGATTCAACTGGTCAAGGCTGGTGAGATTACCCTGTTTTTTATCCCTCTTATTATCGCCTTTATGGTTGCGGTTGTGGGCGTGATAGTTTTCTTTGAAACATCTCAGCGTCGGATCCCCATTCAATATGCGAAAAGGGTTGTTGGACGTAAGGTATACGGGGGACAGAGTTCTCATCTCCCTTTAAAGATCAATATTGCAGGTGTTATTCCGCCCATTTTCGCCTCATCGATTATGATGTTTCCTGCCACCATTGGCGGTTTTGTCCAGGTTGAATGGGTACAGAAGGTTTCGGCGGCCATGGCCCCTGGTACAGTCTATTACTATATTCTGTATGTGGCCATGATCGTGTTCTTCTGCTTCTTCTATACCGCTGTCACTTTTAAGCCAGATGATGTTGCAGAGAATTTAAAGAAAAACGGTGGTTTTGTCCCTGGAATCAGACCAGGCAAAAAGACCGCCGAGTTTGTCGATAAGGTGTTGACCCGTTTGACGGTGGTAGGTGCGACCTACCTGAGTATAGTCTGTGTACTGCCCACCATACTGATAGCCAAATTTAATCTTCCATTTTATTTTGGCGGAACCGCTCTGCTGATTATTGTGGGTGTTGCCATTGATACCATCTCTCAGGTGGAATCCCATATGGTCATGCGAAACTATGAAGGCTTTATGAAACAGGGTAAAATTCGCGGACGGAACTGAATGTGATTGGTGCTGGTGGAAAGCAGGCAGCAAAGCCTATCCTGGTTAAAACCCCTGATGAGATCAAGCTCATGCAGGAGGCTAACCAGATTGTTGCCGAAACCCTCAGCATGCTTCTAGGTGTTGTGGAACCTGGTATAAGCACCTTTGAGCTTGACCAAATGGCTGAGACCCTCTGCAGAAAGAGAAACTCGATACCAGCATTTAAGGGATATCATGGTTTTCCTGCAAGCCTCTGTGTGTCAATCAACGAAGAGGTTGTTCATGGAATACCGACGCGGAAAAGAAAGCTGAAGAAAGGTGATATCCTTTCAGTTGATTTCGGCGTCTGTTACAAAGGGTTTTACGGAGATTCGGCAGTGACCATACCTGTCGGAAAAATCAGTAAAACCTGCCACGACCTCCTTCGTGTGACAGAGGAGTCCCTTGATCTTGCCATTGAACAGGTGGTACCTGGAAAAAGAGTCGTTGATATCTCCAGGGCAGTACAGGATCATGTGGAAAAAAATGGCTATTCCATAGTTCGACAGTTTGTTGGACACGGGATTGGCAGTTCTCTGCATGAAGGGCCGGAAATCCCTAATTATGTGCAGAATGGTCAGTCTCCGAGATTGATTGAGGGAATGGTCCTGGCCATAGAGCCCATGGTAAATATTGGTACCCATAAAGTGAAGGTTCTTCGTGATGGCTGGACAGTCATTACCGCAGATAATAAACCATCAGCGCATTTTGAACACTCGGTGGCGGTAACTGCAGACGGTCCTCTCATCCTTAGCACTAGAGAAAAATTTTCGAGGCCTTAGTAAAATAGTACTTCTCTTTTTTCTGTACTTATATTACTATAGTCTCTTTTTCGATCTGGCAGTCTTGGAATCAGGAGAAGTTATGGCAAAAGAAGAGGCCATTGAAGTTGAAGGAACTATTATTGAACCGCTCCCCAATGCTATGTTTCGCGTGGAGCTGGATAATGGACACAAGGTTCTTGCCCATATCTCAGGTAAGATGCGTATGCATTTCATTAAGATATTGCCTGGTGATCGAGTTACGATCGAACTTTCTCCCTATGATTTGACAAGAGGGAGAGTTACCTTTCGAGCGAAAAACAGCAAAAAGAAAAAATAAGAGAGTCAGCAAATGAAAGTCAGGTCATCTGTCAAGAAAATATGTAGTGATTGTAAGGTGTATAAACGTAATGGTGTCGTTCGTGTCAGCTGCAAGGTAAAGAAGCATAAGCAGCGCCAGGGATAATTGATCATTTTTGACGACAGCTTTGTAAGTATATTTCACTGTCACTTTTTTTAAGGAGTACGAATTTTGGCACGAATAGCGGGAGTAGATCTTCCTAAAAACAAACACATGGATCGTGCATTAACCTATATCCATGGAATCGGACTCACCTCTGCACGGCAAATTCTGGATGCTGTAGATTTGCCACACACAATGAATAGTGATGATCTGAATGGCGACGATATCAACCGTATCCGGAAGATCATTGAGGATAGTTATGTGGTTGAGGGTGACAGGAGACGCGAAGTCTCCATGGATATCAAACGGCTCACAGATCTCGGTTCTTATCGTGGTCGCCGCCATCGTATGGGGCTTCCCTGTCGTGGGCAGAAGACCAAGACCAATGCCAGAACAAGAAAAGGGCCCCGCCGCGGTGCTGCCCGCCGTAAATAAATTTTCCCAACAGGTGTAAAGAATGGCTGGAGCAAAACGTGCCGGAGCACGGACAAAGAAAAAAGTTAAAAAGAATATCCCGGAAGGGATCGTCTTTATCTACTCGACCTTTAATAATACAATTATAACGATTTCAGATAAGCAGGGCAATGTGGTTTCCTGGTGTTCTGCAGGCGTCCTAGGATTTAAAGGATCTCGTAAGTCTACCCCCTTCGCTGCCCAGAATGCAACTGCTGAAGCCGTCCAGAAGGCTACTGACCAGGGGATGCGTAAAGTTGAGGTCCATGTCAAAGGACCTGGGCCAGGTCGTGAGGCCGCACTGCGGGCCCTGATCAATACCGGACTTGACGTGAGCAAAATTGTTGATGTGACCCCTGTTCCCCATAATGGATGCAAGCCGCCGAAACGTCGTCGGGTTTGATCTGTTCTGTCTGAAACTTTATATCGCTATATTACAATAACCGGAGAACGAAGTGGCTAGAAATATAGGTGCTGCCTGCCGTCGCTGCAGACGAGAAAACCTGAAGCTGTATCTCAAGGGAGATCGGTGTTATTCAGATAAGTGCTCTTTTGAAAGAAGGGCGTTCGGACCTGGCCAGCACGGCCAAGCCCGTTTTAGAAAGGTATCTGATTACGCAATCCAGCTGCGTGAAAAGCAGAAAGTGAAAAGTATGTACGGAATGCTTGAAGGACAGTTCCGGAGATACTTTCACAAGGCTGACTTGCAGAAAGGCGTAACCGGTGAGAACCTGCTTGTTCTCCTTGAGCGCAGACTTGATAATACTATTTTCCGCCTTGGCTTTGCATCCTCTCGAAACCATGCAAGGCAGCTTGTTCGCCATAACCATATTATGGTCAACGGCAGAAAAGTGAATATTCCTTCTTTTCTGATCTCTGTGGACGATGTCATCAGCGTGAAGGAAAAGAGTCGAACCAACAGCCATATCGTTGAGAGTCTTGAGGCTGTTGACAGAAGGGGCGTACCCAGCTGGCTTGAACTTGATAAGGATGCATTTAAGGCTACGGTCAAGACCCTGCCTAATCGTGAAGAGATCACCATGCCTATTCAGGAACAGCTCATCGTTGAGTTGTATTCCAAATAGTTTGTGAACTGAGCACTATTGTCTTGGTAAACGTCTTGCAACTTTAGAAAGTAGGAAACTCATGACTGAAACTGCTGAAGAGAATCTCCCTATTTATCGGAACTGGCACGAGCTTATTCAACCTGGAAAACTCGAGGCGGATAAGACAAAACATACCAATACCTTTGGTAAATTTGTCTGTCAGCCCCTTGAACGAGGATTTGCTGCCACCATTGGTAACTCATTGAGACGGATTCTGCTTTCTTCCATTCAGGGAGCAGCAATTACCACTGTCAAAATTGAGGGCGCCTTGCATGAGTTCACTTCCATGCAGGACGTCAAGGAAGACGTGAGTGAGATTATCTTGAATCTCAAACAGGTCCGCCTGAAGCTCAATTCTGATAAATGTGAAACCGTTACCATCGAAAAGAAAGGGCCAGGAGAAGTTACTGCCGCCGACATCGTTGGAAATCCTGCCATAGAGGTAATGAATGGTGAGCAACTGATCTGTACCCTTACCGGCGATACTGAGTTTCATGCTGAGTTAACTGTGGAATGGGGCAAAGGCTATCAGCCTGCAGAGAAGCAGGCAAAGGAAGATCTTTCCATCGGACAGATTCCCATTGATGCCATTTTTACCCCGGTTCGTCAGATCCAGTACACGATCTCCAATGCTCGTGTTGGACAACAGACCGATTATGATAAATTGACCATCGAGATTGAAACTGATGGAAGTGTCAAGCCTGAGAATGCCCTTGCCTTTTCAGCCAAGATACTCAAGTCTCAGCTCACCTCATTCATCAATTTTGATGAAGAAGCAGCTGAGCCTGAAAAGACCGAAGAACAGGCAGGAAGTGAGGCCCCATTAAATCCTTATCTCGACAAACCTGTAGAAGATCTTGAGCTCTCCGTACGTTCTGCAAACTGTCTCAAAAATGCTGATATCAATTTTATCGGTGAGTTGGCACATAAGACAGACCAGGAGATGTTGAAGACCAAAAACTTTGGTCGTAAGTCGTTGAATGAAATTAAAACACTTCTTGCCGATATGGATTTGACACTGGGCATGAAGTTTGAAAATTGGGTTCCGCCTGAAGTCGTCGAGAACGACGAAGAAAAGGAACAGTAAAGAGAACGTAGCTAACAGCATTCCACCTTCTGCCTGGCAGAAGGTGGGTTGAGGATTGAATAATGAGACATAGAAAATCCGGTAGAAGGCTTGGTCGAACAAGTTCACATAGAGAGGCCATGGTTCGCAATATGGTTACCTCTCTCTTTGAGCATGAGCGTATTGTCACCACCACTCCCAAGGCCAAAGAGGTGCGAAGAGTGGCAGACAAGATGATTACTCTTGCCAAACGTGGAGATCTCCATGCCAAACGACAGGCGCTGAGTTTTATTCGCAGCCAGGATGTCGTAGCCAAGCTTTTTGGAGAAATTCAGGAACAGTTTACCGATAGAAACGGCGGCTATACCCGTATTATTCAGACAGGTACCCGTCAGGGTGATTGTGCACCGATGGCCATCCTTGAACTGGTAAGTTATAGTGAAGACGTTGGGGAAGAGAGCGACAGTTAATCTTTTTCTCTCTTGCCTGGTTTGTAAAGCTGATATGAAACTTCTTCATATCAGCTTTTTTTTTCATTTTTTTATTCTGAACGCTCCTCTGTATGAGAGGATAATATCCCCATGATACAACATTGTCTTAGGGGATGAAACCGTTGGCAGTCAGGAGTGTTTTTTTTTCAGTTGTTGCGTGTTTGATTTAATCCCTCTATCTCTTTGAGCTGATCCCATGAAAACAAGAAAAGACTTTCCCGAAGGAATGGTGCCCCTGGGTAAAAAAAAGTTTCCCTTTCACTGCCATCCCGATGTTGCCTGTTATATGACCTGCTGCCGGAATGTGGATATGTTTCTTTATCCCTATGATGTCCTGCGCCTCAAGAATTATCTGCAGATTTCATCGCAGCAGTTTATGGAAAACTATTCTCGTATTATACAGGGAGTGGCCCATCCCTATTTCCCTTCTGTCATGCTCCGCTTGAGTGATAATGAGACCAAAGACTGCCCCTTTCTTGGAGAAGAGGGATGTACCGTTTATGCTGATAGGCCTTCAGCCTGCAGAACCTACCCCCTTGAACGTGCTGTTGATCGCTCTCCTGAAAAAGGAGCAGCCAGTGAATTTTATTTCATGACCGATCATTCCTATTGTCTTGGTCACCAGGAAGAGAAAATGTTTACGGTCAAAAAATGGATCCGTGACCAGAGACTTGACGACTATAATCTCATGGATGAGCTCTGGACCGAGGTGGATACCGTTTTTTCCCGCAACCCATGGGCCGGGGAAGGTAGTGGGGGACCGAAACAGCAGATGGCATTTACTGCATGTTATGATATCGACAATTTTCGTCTGATGGTTGCAAAGCATTCCCTGCTCGATCGGTTTACCCTTTCTCGCGATCAGAAACGGAGAATCAAGGAGTCTGATACGGAACTCCTCAAGTTTGCCTTTGAATGGCTTAAATATTTCCTTGGTGCTCCGTCGTCATTGATCGTCAGGTGACCAAGGCTCCCTCTGCGGTAAAAGTTGCACGAATTTTCACAGTATGGTAATTTATTATGTTTTGAATTTTGAGTAGTCGTTTTTCCCTGCATGGGGCAGGGAAAAATATAATACACACATCCCCCGCATTCCGGTGTCACGGTTTACTCTGCTTGGAGCGACAATGATGAAGGAGGGATGGAGGTTTAACCGGATGAGGAACAATTATGGCAAATGCAACAGTAAAGGAAATGCTTCAAGCAGGTCTTCATTTTGGCCACCAGACCCGTCGCTGGAACCCGAAAATGAAGCCATATATCTATGGCCCGCGGAACGGCATTTACATTATCAACCTTGATAAAAGTAAACGTCTGTTTGACCAAGCCTGTGATTTTGTTACCAGTGAAGTAGCCAAAGGGGGGACCCTTCTCTTTGTCGGCACCAAGCGTCAGGCCCAGTCTATCATCAAGGACGAGGCAAAACGTTGTGGAATGCACTATGTAGATCACCGCTGGTTGGGTGGGATGATGACCAATTTCCAGACCATTAAGAAATCCATTGAGCGTCTTAAGTCCATCGAATCCATGCAGGAAGATGGCTCCATCAATCGCTTTCCCAAGAAAGAGATCCTTCTCATGGAGAAAGAGCGTGTGAAACTGGAGAGGAATGTCGGTGGGATCAAGAATATGCGCAATCTTCCCTCGATAATCTTTGTTGTTGATCCGAAAAAGGAGACCATTGGTGTTGCCGAGGCCCGCAAACTCAACATTCCTCTTGTTGTGCTCGCTGATACTAACTGTGATCCTGATGGAATCGAATATATTATTCCAGGAAATGATGATGCTCTCCGCTCCATTCGTCTTGTCACCAGTCAAGTGGCTGAGGCGGTCCTTGCAGGACAGGCTCAGCGAGATGGTGAAGATGCGTCTGAAGAAGCCATGCTTGCTGCCATGGGCGATGTTGGAGTTGAACAGGCCGAGGCTGCCGAGGCTGCTCAAACCACAGAAGGCACAGAAGGCACAGAGGGTGCAGCAGAATAAGAATATTCTGCTGTTCTCTTTTGCACAGTAATGGTGTGATAGATAATACAGGGGCTGCATAAGCCCCTTTGTCGTGTTTGATTCTCTCGTTCTTTATGGCTGGCCATGAATGAAGGCTGCAGAAAGATCCTGAGAGATTGTATATAGATTAAGGAGATATATCGTGAAAATTACAAGCCAGATGGTCAAAGACCTTCGTGATAAGACCGCTGCCGGGATGATGGACTGCAAAAAGGCCCTGAGTGAAACCGATGGTGACATGGAAAAGGCCGTTGACCTGCTGCGTCAAAAAGGTCTTGCTGTTGCTGCCAAGAGAGCAGGCCGTGCAACCAGCGAAGGTACCATAGAAAGCTATATCCATGCCGGTGGTAAGATCGCAGCAATGGTTGAGCTCTCCTGTGAGAGTGATTTTGTGGCCAAGACTGACGGGTTCAAAGAGTTTGCCCGTGACCTTGCCCTGCATGTTGCCGCTGTTAATCCAGTAGCTATCACCCGGGAGGAAGTTCCCGAGGAGATCCTGGCCAGGGAAAAAGAGATCTACGTCCAGCAGGCACTGGATTCCGGAAAACCCGAAAATATCGTGGAAAAGATGGTCGCTGGAAAAATGGAAAAGTTTGTCAAAGAGATCTGTCTGCTTGATCAGCAATTTGTCAAAAACCCCGATTTTACCATCCAGGAGCTTATCACAGACTTGATCGGCAAGATGGGAGAGAGTATTACCGTTAAGCGTTTTTCCCGTTTTCAGGTTGGTGCCTGATTTCCCCTGCTGCACAGCAAAGAATGGTTGAAACCTTCTCTGCTGTGCACTGTTTTGTAAGTTTCTTTTTGAAAAGGATCGGTCATGGAACTCAAGTATAAACGGATACTACTGAAATTAAGTGGCGAAGCCCTTATGGGGGAAGACTCTTTTGGTATCAATACTGGTGTCTTGACCGATATTTCAGAAGAGATTCGATCTGTCATGGCCCTTGGTGTGGAGGTTGGCATTGTCATTGGTGCCGGGAATATCTTTCGCGGTGTGAAAGGTGCCAGTCAGGGCATGGATCGAACCACAGCCGACAATATGGGCATGCTGGCAACCGTGATTAATTCTCTGGCCCTACAGGATGCGCTGGAACGCAGTGGAGTGGTGACCCGTGTTATGTCCGCCATCCCCATGCGTCTGGTCTGCGAACCCTATATTCGGCGTCGCGCCACCCGTCATCTGGAGAAGGGCAGGGCCGTTATTTTTGCGGCAGGTACCGGTAATCCATATTTTACCACCGACTCAGCCGGAGTCCTGAGAGCCCTGGAGATTGATGCGGATGTCATCATCAAGGCTACCAAAGTGGATGGGGTGTATGATAAGGACCCTGTGCTCCATCAGGATGCTGTAAAGTATGAGAGCTTAAGTTATCATGACGTCCTGACCAAGGGCCTACAGGTGATGGATGCTGCAGGAATTGCCCTGGCCAAGGAAGATGGAAAGCCGATCATGGTATTGAACATGACTCAATCCGGAAATATCCGGCGTGCAGTCTGTGGAGAGGGTGTGGGCAGTCTCATCACCGGTTGATGAAAAAGTGATCGGCCTTGTCCGGTCTTGATCGTTTCAATGGTAAAGGAGAAGAGTTATGAGTGAAGTGATCTTTGAAATGGCAGACAAGATGGAAAAAAGCGTGGAAGCCTTTAAAAATGAACTGTCCAAGGTACGAACAGGTCGAGCCTCCATATCACTTCTTGACGGAATTTCCGTTGATGCCTACGGCAGCCCCATGCCCATGAATCAGGTAGCCACCATGACCATCCCCGAAAGCCGGATGATCGCCATACAGCCCTGGGATCCGCAAATGGTTCCGGCCATTGAAAAGGCAATCTTAAAATCCGACCTTGGTCTGACCCCTGCCAATGATGGGAAGGTGATTCGCCTGTCCATTCCTCAACTCACTGAGGAACGGCGTAAGGAACTGGTCAAGCAGGTGAGAAAGGTTGCCGAGGAGTTTAAGGTGACAATCCGTAACAGTCGGCGGGATGCCATTGATATTCTCAAGAAACAGAAGAAGGACAAGGAAATTTCTGAGGACGATCTCTTTAAAATGCAGGATGAGGCGCAGAAAGAGACCGATATTTATGTGAAGCAGATTGATGAGATCACTGGACACAAAGAAAAAGAAATGATGGAAGTCTAAGACGCTTCCCTTTCTCCTTCCCGGAAAATAAGGCATCACCCCCCTTCACAGTTGGCATGGTAGAGCAAAAGTTGATAGATCCAGCACTGATTCCGGCGCATGTTGCCATTATTATGGATGGCAATGGACGTTGGGCGCAACAGAAAAAGCGGCCTCGCCTCTACGGTCATAAGGTGGGTGTGGAGTCTGTACAGGAGGTGGTCGAGTGTGCCGGTGAATGGGGAGTCAAGGTCCTGACCCTCTACGCCTTTTCAACAGAAAACTGGAATCGTCCAGGTGCTGAAGTGAATGGCCTCATGGGATTACTGAAGAGCTATCTGCTTTCAGAGATCTCCAGAATGGTGAAAAACAGGATTCGGTTAGTCACTATTGGCGATACAGAAAGGCTTCCGCAGGACGTGCGAGAGGTTCTGGAGAAGACCATTGCAGAGACTGCAGACAATGACGGGCTTGTTCTCAATCTGGCCCTCAGTTATGGCGGCCGTTTAGAGATTGTTCGGGCGGTCCGGGAAATTGCAGCAGAGGTGCTTGCAGATGACCTTTCCCTTGATGAGATCAATGAATCCCTCATCAGCAATCATCTCTATACAGCTGCTTTGCCGGAACCAGACCTCTTGATTCGGACCGGCGGTGAAGCCAGGTTGTCTAATTTTCTTCTGTGGCAGGCCTCCTATGCCGAGATTTATTTTACCGATACAATGTGGCCCGAGTTTCGTCGACAGGCATTTTCGCAGGCCATTGCCGAATATCAGGGACGTGAACGACGTTTTGGGCGAACCACTGCTCAACTGGGAAGCGGCTGAGTTATGAACCGCGTGATCCCAGGACTTGTCTTAGCTGCCTGCTGGCTGCTCCTGCTTCTGAAAGGAACCGCACTACTTTTTGCACTTGTCCTGATTCCCGTACTTGCAGTCGGGGCCTTTGAGTATGGGAAAATGGCCCTCTCCGGGGAATCTTTGTTGCAACCCCTCATTCTTTCCTTTCTTTCTCTTTTGCCCCTCCTCTCTCTCTTTTTGGTCCCGCATGTTGGTGGTACCGGGGGTGGACTTTTTCTCGCCTTTCTCCTGCTGGCCTTCTGGACCCTCGCTGGATACAGAGAGGGCTTTGATACCTATGGTTTTTTCAGTCGTGCCAGCCTTGGCCTCCTCTATGTAGGTTTTTTGGGAGCACATCTGTTATTGCTCAGGAACCTTCCTGATGGAAATGGCTGGCTGCTGGTGCTCAGCGGTATTACCGCGGGCTCTGATTCCGGGGCCTATTACTGCGGTCGGGCCTTTGGCAGACATAAGCTCAGTCCTTTGATCAGTCCCAAAAAGACCATCGAGGGGGCAGTTGGCGGGCTTGTGGTCGGAATGGGCGTGGCAGCTCTCCTTGCTCAGTTCCTCTTTGACACTGTTTCCTGGAGTTTTCTTCTTCCTGTTGCCCTCCTCCTTGGTATTGTAGGAATTTGCGGTGACCTCACCGAATCCGTGATCAAAAGGGCCACTGGAACAAAGGATTCCGGAACGTTGCTTGCCGGGCATGGCGGCATTCTGGACCGGGCCGATTCCATACTTTTTGCAGCTCCTGTCCTCTATTATCTCTTGCTTGCAGTGGGGGGTGTATGAAAGCACTTTCACTCCTGGGATCAACAGGTTCCATAGGCTGCAATGTCCTGGATGTGGTTCGCAGTTTTCCGGATCGCTATACCATTTCCGGTCTCGCTGCAGGGAAAAATATCCCGAAACTCCTGGAACAGGTCCTCGAATTTGAGCCGCAGCTGATCTCGGTTGCGGACGAGGAGGGAGCAGAGCAGCTTTGCCGTGAGCTTCCGGTGCAGTACAGGGATCGCGTCGTTTATGGTACTAGTGGTACGCAGGAGGTGGCGGCCCTGGCTTCGGCCCAGATGACCATCTCCGCCATAGTCGGGGCTGCCGGACTTCTGCCGACACTTGCTGCAATTGAGGCGGGAAAAGATATTGGCCTTGCCAATAAGGAGACCCTGGTCATGGCCGGTAAACTGGTCATGGCCAGTTGCAGGCGAAAGGGAGTTAATCTCCTGCCCGTGGATTCAGAACACAGCGCTATTTTTCAGGCCCTGGAGGCTGGTCACCCTGAAGATGTGGCCAAGATCATCCTCACTGCCTCTGGAGGTCCGTTCAGGACAAAGAGCCGGCAGGAACTGGAGACGGTCGTTCCCGACCAGGCCCTGGCCCATCCCAACTGGGATATGGGGAGAAAAATTTCAATCGATTCTGCCACCTTGATGAATAAGGGCTTGGAGGTCATCGAAGCCAAATGGCTCTTTGATGTTGCGGTAGACAGTATCGAGGTGGTGGTGCATCCCCAGTCCATTGTCCATTCCCTGGTAGAATTTCAAGATGGGTCGGTGGTGGCTCAGCTGGGCATTCCGGATATGCGTATTCCCATTGCCTATGCCCTCTCCTATCCCAGGCGACTCCCCCTGCACCTTGAACCTCTGAATTTAGCGCAATGCGCCACTCTTGAGTTTCATGAGCCCGATTGTGAACGTTTTCCTGCCCTGCCCCTTGCCTTTGCTGCCATCAGCAAGGGAGGCGTTCAGCCAGCAGTTCTCAATGCCGCCAATGAGGTTGCCGTAGACGCTTTTCTGGATGGGAAATTTTCCTTTCTTGACATTAGCGCTACAGTTGCCAAGGTTATGGATAGGGTGCAGGACGGCAGTGAAGACAGGATTGATGAGATCCTGACTGCAGATCGTCTGGCACGGGAAGAAGCTGTAAGGCTGGTCAGTGAGAAGAGCCTGTAACATTTCAAGGTGGCCTGTAGTCTCCACCTGAGTAGTAATTTCACTCCTATTAATCAAAGCTGGAATGGTTTTTTTATGAATACCCTTGTTTCCTTTGTCGTGGTTCTCGGTATTCTCATTTTTGTGCATGAGCTGGGTCATTTTCTCTTTGCCAAGCTCTTTAAGGTGAGGGTGCTTAAATTTTCCCTTGGTTTCGGTCCTAAAGTGATCGGCAGGAGAGTGGGAGAGACCGAGTATGTGATCAGTGCCTTTCCCCTTGGCGGCTATGTCAAGATGTTCGGAGAAAATCCGGATGAGCAGGAAGGGGCAGCCAGTGACAAAAAGGCCTCTTTTGCCCATAAATTGGTATGGCAGCGCTTTCTCATTGTCCTGGCCGGCCCTCTTTTTAACCTGCTTTTCAGTGTGCTCCTCTTTTTCCTTGTTTTTTTCTTTATGGGACTGCCGGATAGCCGTGATACCACACGAGTGGGGCATGTCAATACCGATTCCCCGGCAATGGCCGCAGGTGTTCAGGTCGACGATACTATTCTTTCCATCAATGGTCAGCCCACTGTGGAGTGGATGGATGTCCTGCAGACGGTCAAGGACAGCAAGGGGAAGGAGCTTACCTTGCTGGTACGGCGCGGAGGTGACGAGGTATCGCTGCTGGTGACTCCTGCACTGGACAAGGTTAAGAACATCTTTGGGGAAGAGGTGGAAGAACGCTATATGATCGGTGTGGTGAAGGCAGAGGAACTCTTTTATACCCCGACTGGACTGACAGGGGCCTTTCTCGCAGCCTGTTCCCAGACCTGGATGTACATTTCACTTACAATACTTGGCTTTGTCAAGCTTGCCCAGCAGATCGTGCCGATGAAAGAACTTGGCGGACCCATCCTCATTGCCCAGATTGCCGGAAAACAGATGCAGGCAGGCTGGATCAATCTTGTCTACTTCATGGGGCTGCTCAGTGTTAATCTTGGTATCCTCAATCTGCTTCCCATCCCTGTTCTGGATGGCGGGCATCTGATGTTTCTGAGTATTGAGGCTATACGCAGAAAACCGATGACTGAAAAGATACAGATTGTGGCCCAGCAGATCGGCATTGCCTTTCTGGCTACGTTGATGATCTTTGTCTTCTACAATGACATTGCAAGGATCTTCGGCTGGTGAGTACTGGGTCTCCTCTTATTCTGGCTGTTGATACCGCCACCTCATGCAGTTCTGTGGCCCTCACAGCAGGAGATGTCCACAGCGGCGAACTGCTGGCCTCACTCACCTTGAACAGCAAGGTGACCCACTCGCGGCGCCTGCTCACAGCCATAGACTGGCTGCTGAGCGAGAGTAAGGTATCATTCACTGAACTCGACGGGCTGGCAGTGGGGCTTGGACCTGGTTCCTTTACCGGGCTCCGTATCGGTATGGCTACGATCAAAGGGATGGCCATGGCTACAGGAAAACCCTTGCTCGGTGTCTCCACCCTTGATGCATTGGCCCTGCGCTGCTCTGGCGAGAAACCTGTCTATGCACTCCTTGATGCCAGGAAAAAAGAGGTCTATACTGCCTGCTATCGGCAAGACAGACAGGGGGTACTGCGCAGACAAGGAGAAATCCAGGCCCTTAGCCCGGAGCGGCTGGCAGAGGAGATCTCGGAACCGATCCTGATGGTGGGCGACGGCCTCTTTGCCTATGGTCCTTTTTTCCAGGAGAGACTTGGGGCTCTTCTGACCATGGCCCCTCTTCCGTTGCACTATCCCTCGGCCAGCGCCATCGGTTTTTTGTGTTGTGAACAGCTAGAGAAGGGGGAGGTCATGGAGCTGGACAGTGGTGTTCCCCTCTATGTCAGGGCCTCTGATGCGGAACTCAGTCTGCTGAGAAAACAGGAGCAGGGACGATGATACTTCGAAAACAGACACGAAAGATCCATGTGGGAAACGTGGCCGTGGGAGGTGGAAGTCCGATATCGGTCCAGTCCATGACCAATACCGATACCAGGGATGTGGCTGCAACCGTTGCCCAGATAGAACGATTGCAGGATGCAGGCTGTGAAATAATCCGGGTGGCAGTGCTGGATACAGAGGCGGCAGCGGCCATTTCCCAGATACGGGAACAGATCCTCATTCCTCTTATTGCCGACATCCATTTTGATCATCGCCTGGCAGTGGCAGCCATGGAAAACGGCGCCCAGGGAATCCGTATTAATCCTGGCAACCTGGGTGGACCGGAAAAACTGGCTCGGGTGGTGGCAGCGGCCAAGGCCCATCAGGTTCCCATACGGGTGGGGGTGAACAGCGGATCCATTGAAAAGGATCTTTTGAAGGAACATGGCTATCCCAGCCAGGAGAATCCCACTGCCCTTATCGAGAGTGCGCTGAGAAATGTACGGCTTCTCGAGGAACTTGGCTTTGAAGAGATAAAAATATCCATTAAATCCTCGGATACCTTGACCACCATCAGCGGCTATCAACAGTTGTCCAAACTCACCGATTACCCGCTGCACCTGGGGGTAACCGAGGCGGGCGGACTGATTGCAGGGACAGTAAAGTCGAGCGTTGCCCTGGGCATTCTTCTCTACCAGGGCATAGGAGATACCGTCCGTATCTCGCTTACCCGTGATCCTGTGGAAGAGATTCGGGTCGGTTTTGAGCTCCTCCGATCGTTAAAGATCCGGGAACGGGGACCGGAACTGATTTCCTGTCCCACATGCGGCAGGACCCAGATTGATCTTTTCTCCATTGCCGAAGAGGTGGAACGCTATGTGCAGACCATGGAGAAGCCGTTAAAGGTTGCCGTCATGGGCTGTGTGGTGAATGGTCCAGGTGAGGCCAAAGAGGCAGACATCGGCCTTGCCGGCGGTAAAGGGGTCGGTATTATTTTTAAGAAGGGTGAGTTGTACAAGAAGGTGAAAGAGGTCGACCTGCTGGAGACTTTTCTCGCGGAGTTGAAAAAAAATGGAGAGTGAAGAATCGAATTGATTTTTTTTCTCACTTTTATCAAGAGCAACAACAAAAAAAGATGCGATATTCACAGTCACTTATTCCCACACTCAAAGAAACCCCGGCTGAAGCTGAGGTTGTCAGTCATCGTCTCCTTTTGCGAGGCGGCTATATCAGGAAACTCAGTGCAGGGGTATACAGTTATCTGCCCCTGGGTCTTGCTGCTGTTCATAAAGTTGAACAGATTGTCCGTGAAGAGATGAACCGGGCCGGAGCCCAGGAACTGCTCATGCCCATGGTCCAGCCAGCCGACCTCTGGCGTGAAACAGGGCGTTATGAAAAATATGGCTCTGAGCTGCTCAGGTTTCGTGATCGCCACGAGCGTGAGTCCTGCCTGGGACCGACCCATGAAGAGGTGATCACGGATCTGGCCCGCAGGGAAATGCAGTCATATCGCGATCTGCCGAAAAATCTCTACCAGATCCAGACCAAATTTCGTGATGAGATCAGGCCCAGGTTCGGCCTGATGCGGGGACGTGAGTTCATCATGAAGGATGCCTATTCCTTTGACGTGGACGATGTGCAGGCAGGAGTAGCCTATCAGCGAATGTATGAGGCCTACCAGCGGGTCTTTACCCGCTGCGGCCTGGAATTTCGGGCCGTGGAGGCCGACACCGGCACCATTGGCGGCAGCTTCTCCCACGAGTTCATGGTCCTTGCCGATACCGGGGAAGATACCCTGGTGATCTGTTCCAGCTGCGACTATGCCGCCAACATTGAAAAGGCAGCAGTTACCCCGGCAGCTGCGGACGAGACTCCTATGGCAGAGCTGGAAAAGGTGGAAACGCCCGGCAAACGAAAGGTTGCTGCTGTCTGCGAATTCATGGAGATCAAGCCCCGTGAACTAGTGAAGACCCTTGTCTTTCTGGCAGATGGCGAGCCTGTGGCCGTCCTGGTGCGGGGAGACCGGGAGGTCGAGGAGGTAAAACTGAAAAATCTCCTGGGTGCTGTTGAAGTGGAGATGGCCGATGACAAGCAGGTCTATGATGCCACCGGAGTACCCACAGGCTACCTGGGGCCGGTGAATATCAAGATCAAGCTGCTTGTTGATCAAGAGGTGGCCGGGATGCGAAATTTTGTCATCGGCGCCAATGAAAAGAACTATCATCTGAAAAACGTCAACATGGAAAGAGATTTTGAATCTTCTGCTGTTGCTGATCTGCGCCAGATCACTCCGGAAGATCCCTGTCCGCTCTGCGGTGCAACGCTGGGCCTGAGAGAGGGGATCGAAGTCGGTCACATCTTTAAACTGGGGACCGGCTATTCTGAGGCCATGGGAGCTCTCTTTCAGGACAGTGACGGTCAGGAAAAGCCGATGGTCATGGGCTGTTATGGCATTGGAGTCAGCCGTATCGTGGCTGCAGCCATTGAACAGAATAATGACCAATACGGTATGATCTTTCCCATGCCGCTTGCCCCGGTGCAGGTTATCCTGCTCAATTTGGGGCTGAGTGATGAACAGATCACCGGAGTGGCAGAGTCTCTGTACCGGGAGTTGCTGGAGAAAGGGGTGGAGGTGCTCCTCGATGACCGGGATGAACGGCCTGGTTCTAAATTCAAGGATGCAGACCTTCTTGGCATTCCTCTGCGCATCACTGTTGGTAAACGGTTGACCAAGGATGGAGTGGTGGAACTGCGGCAGCGCAGGGATGGAACCACAGAGGAATTGGCCCCTGATCAAGTGGCTGCCTGGGTTCTCGTATTTGTTGACTCGGAAATGAATATAGCATAATAAAATATCGATCTTCTTCTATGATTTTTTTCATGCACTTTAATAGTTATGATGGATAAAGAACTCTCTGTCATGGTGAATCCTGAGGGGCTGAAGATCCTAGCCCGGAGTTATCTGAACGGGACCGATCTCAGCCCCATTGACAAGGCCTGGAAACTGGCAGTCAGGATACACGCAGACAAGAAACACTTTTCCGGGGCACCTTACCTGGATCATACCCTGCAAGTGGCCTCAACTCTGGCCTCTATGCATCTGGATCTGGATACCGTTGTGGCCGGGCTGCTGCACGGAGTCCTGAAAGAGGGCGTTCCCCTGGAGGATCTGCGTCATGAGTTTGGGGACAGTGTTGCAGATATCGTGGATGGCTGTACCCGTATCACCAATGTCCATTACAATTCTAAACTGGCCCACCAGGCAGAAAATGTCCGTAAAATGCTGCTGGCCATTGCCAGTGATATTCGAGTATTGCTGGTGAAGCTGGCTGATCGTCTTCAGGATATGTGTCTTCTGGATACGGTGACAGTAGAACGGCAGCAGGAAATCGCGCGTGAGACCAAGGATCTCTATGCCCCCCTTGCCTCAAGGCTTGGAATTGACTGGATGAAACGTGAGCTGGAGGATCTCTCCTTCCAGTTTCTTCACCCTGGTGAATATGCTGAGCTGGTAGGCAAGCTGGAGAATTCTCTGGAGGAGAGGCAGAACTATGTGGACGAGGTCATCTCCATTTTTCACCGAAAACTGGGGGAGAGCCACATCCGGCCCACCCGTATCATCGGCAGACCCAAGCACCTCTATTCCATCTATAAAAAGCTTGTTGCCCAGAAGATCCCTCTGGAGCGGGTGTATGATAAGGTCGCGTTCCGTATTATTGTCAATACGGTGAAGGAGTGCTACGAGGCGCTGGGAGTCATCCATGCTAACTGGGCGCCGGTGCCGGGGCGTATTAAGGACTTTATCTCTGTTCCCAAGGCCAACAATTACCAGTCCATGCATACCACCGTGGCCGGTCCCCGCGAACATTTTATTGAGATTCAGATCCGCACAGAACAGATGGATCGCATTGCCCAGGAGGGTGTTGCCGCCCATTGGGCTTATAAAGAAGGACAGAGTGCCACTGCAGGCGATACAAAGCTGTTCAAGGACCTGAAGAATCTGGTCAAGAACCTGCAGAAGGTCGAAGACCCGAGGGAATTCCTGGATTCTGTTCGCGGCGAACTCTATACACCCGAGGTGTATGCCCTTACCCCGGGTGGGGAAGTCAAGGAGTTTCCTGCAAGCAGCTGCCCCATTGATTTTGCCTATGCCATTCATACGGAGGTGGGGGATCATTGTGTGGGGGCCAAGGTCAACGGGAAGCTGGTTCCTTTGAAGTATCAGCTGCAGAACGGGGATATCGTCGAGATTGTTACCTCAAAAAACCAGAGACCGCGCAGGGGATGGCTCAACCTGGTGACGACCACCAGGGCTCGCTCTCGAATTCGTGCCTGGCTCCGGAAAGAGGAGCGGGAGCAGGCCCTGAATCTTGGCCGTGAGATCTGTGACAAAGAGTTAAAACAGTATGAAACCACTCTGAAGAAGATGGTCAAGAGTGGTCATATCAAACTTCTCCTCAAGGACCTGCACTGTAATTCTTTAGATGATATGCTGGCCAAGGTGGGGAGTGGTGTTATTACCGTGCAGCACCTAGTCAGATCCCTGCAGCCTCCGGAGGTCCTTGAAGCAAAAGGCGAGGACGAGATCACCCCCACCGATACCATCCTCAGCAAGGGTGGTGGTTCATCCTTGGCCCATGGGAAAAAGGGAGGCAACTCTGGTATTCATATCGAGGGCATAGATGATATGATGGTAAAGATCAGCCGCTGCTGTAATCCTGTTCCCGGTGATGGGATTATCGGTTTTATCACCACCGGTCGTGGAATCTCCGTCCATAAGAAAGAGTGTGTCAATTTGCTCAGTACAGATCCGCAGCGTTGGATAGAGGTGGAATGGTCCGGTTCTCGGGACTCCAGTCATCGTGTGGAAATCCAGATCAGTGCCGAAAACGGAAAAGGAATCTTTGCGGCCATCAGTTCTGTCATCAGTAGTGATGATGCCAATATTGTCGAGATATCGGCCCATACAACACCGACTGACACTGCTGACTTCCACATTGCCCTGGAAGTAGAAGGACTGGATCATTTGCAGCGAGTTCTTCAGCATCTTCGGCAGATGGCACAGGTTATTACTGCAAGGAGAGTGTAGCAGGTCAACCCTCCTTCAGGCCGCATGACCTGAAGGAGGGTTGTATGTGTATTGAATAGTGGTCTGTTCAGAAAAGGGTGTTTCCTGCCGGCCATCAAACAGCTCAGGGAGAAGAGTGTGAAAGAGAGTATCACAGCAATGTATGCCAGGAAGAATTTTGGCCGTCTGTTGGATAAAACAGCCCTTCTTGGTGAATCCTATGTTATTGAGCGGGCAGGAAGACCCATGGCAGCCCTTGTTTCCGTGGATCGTTTCAATGAGATTCTGGATGCAGGCTCTGAAGTGGAAGCCACCCTTGAGAATCTGATAAAAAGGATCAAAGGGTCGAAGTCCAAAAAACTGGAAAAGGCCATCCTTGAGGCCAGAGAAGCTGTTTCCAAAATGCAGTTGTAACGCATTCCCATGCAGCCTTGTCATATCTGCGGTAATGAAATTGCTCCTGCCTCTTTGCGCTGCCCTTATTGCGGGAGCAGCCAGGAAGGCGAAGAACGGGATCAATCCAGATCAAAACCATTCTATCAGAAGAGTGTAAACCTTGAGCAAGGTCTTCCCACGGTGGAACAGGCCATACAGCGACTGCAGCGTGAGCTTACTGCTGCCAGACTGGAGCAGGTTTGTATCCTGACCCTGATTCATGGGTATGGCTCCAGCGGTAAGGGGGGGGCCATCCGTAAGGAGTGTAGAAAGACTCTGGATTATCTCTGTCGCAGGGGTGAGGTCAAGGATGTTATCCCGGGAGAGGAGTTTCATCGCCGTCAAGGGAAAACAAAACAGCTCCTGAGCCGTTTCCCTCAACTCCTGGATCATTCCCATCTCGGTCGACAAAATAAAGGGATCACCATTGTTGTGGTATTTTAACCCCCGGGAGTTTCCTCTCTCTTCCTCTGTCATTTCTTTGAACCGGTTGCTGTTTTTAGAAAACCGGTTTTGAACTTGCAGCATCAAAAAGAGTGCTTACCTGTTAAATGATCGCACAAAGTGGACGTTGATCATTATATTTTTATTTAAAAGGAGCAGATAGATGAATCGATTTGTTGGAATGGCCCTTTTTGCCTGTCTGGTTGTACCCGGACAGCTTCAGGCAGCAGACGCAGGAAAAGCGGATGAGTTGAAGACCTTTGAAGAAAAACTCAGCTACAGCCTGGGACTTGATGTAGGAACCTATCTAAAGGGAATTGGCGAAGATTTGGATTATGAGCATCTGGAGCAGGGGCTAAATGATGCATTTCATGGGAATCCTGCGAAACTCGATCAGGCTCAGATGCAGGCTGTCCAGGCTGAATTTTCTCAGAAGATGCAGGCAAAACAGGAAACCCAGCTCAAAGAGATGCAGGAAGCGAATAAGAAGGCAGGCGATGAGTACCTGGCAAAAAATAAAGAAAAAAAAGGGGTAACCGTCACTGAAAGCGGCCTGCAGTATGAGGTCGTTAAAGAAGGTGCCGGAGCGACACCCAAAGCCGAAGACATGGTGACGGTTCACTATAGGGGAACCACCACTGACGGCACTATTTTTGATGATTCCTACAAGCGGGGTGAGCCTGTAGTGTTTGGTGTTAACCAGGTCATTCCAGGCTGGACAGAGACCCTTCTGCTCATGAAGGAAGGGGCGACCTTCAGAGTTGTTATCCCGCCCTCTCTCGCCTATGGTGAGCAGGGCATTCCTCCCACCATTGAACCCAATTCTGTCCTGCTGTTCGATGTGGAGTTGATCTCTGTTGAAAAGGATGCAAAAGAGTAAAGTGTTGTATCGTTAGTGTCTGTCCATAAATGAGATTTTTTCTTCTAAATCCAGGCGTTCGATGAATTTAACCGCAGGTGCCCCGCAGGAATCACCCAAACTACGGGTACAAGTGCCCTTGGGGTGAATATGTGTGATATTCGGAGGAGTAAATTTTGAGAGCAATGAAGAGTCAGGAGAAAAAGGATATTTATGAATAGGCACTCGTTAACCTCCATCCAGAGGGGGAATAACCATGGGTAAAAAGAAATGTTGTCATAAGATAGAGAAGAAAGGATATTCCTGCAAGAGCTGTCCTCTGACTGAACTTGCCAGGAAAGAGGCATTGGAATCAATGTCCAAGAAAAAGAACAAGAAGAAGGATAAGAAGAAAAAAGAGAAAAAGAAAAACAAAAAGAAAGGGAAGAAGAAAAAATAGACCTTTCTTCTTTTCTTTTGTTACAGGCCCCGGTGTGTTACACCGGGGTTTTTTTATGAGATCTTGATGGCGCTGGTATCTGCTGATCCAAGAATTGAGTCGGCCATGCGGATATGTCCGATACTGTTCCAGTCAATCCCGAGCAGTGAGGCTCCATACGCATCAAGTGCCACCGGATCAGCTGAGACCACGAGTTGATTGACTGGAGGGTTGCAGTGAGCCCCCCAGAGATGGGATTCGGGCATGCCGATGGAGGCGTCGAGGAGAGTGAAATCCGGAGTCCGGTAGCGGTTGAGGTCGAAGATGGCCTCCTGGATCTGCTGGTGGAAGGCTGATTTACCCCAACCACCTTGCCCACGAAAGTGGGAAGGAGGCGCACAGCCTATCATGTTTTTCATGGTCAGGGTGACGCCCGCTAAGGTGTGGGCCTTGAGCATCGGAACCGAGAGGAGAAAGACATCATCCAGGATGGAAGGCAGGTGCATGACAGGCCACCGTTTGCAGCGAGTGTCTTCTTTTGTGCTCAGCGCCTCATGGTTGAGATCCAGGAGAGGAATGTTTTTCTCTGAGGAAAGATCTGCGTAGCCCAGCTTTTGGAAGTGGTGCTGGGTATCATATTCCAGCGAGCCAGTCCCTTCTCCTATGAGAATCGGTGTGCGGGGAACTCTTTTCTGCAGGTAATCGATGAGGAGAGCGACCAACTGTACAGGAGTGGTAATGGGTGGAGCCAAGGCCTCCACCAGGTTGGGCTTGATGAGAACGGGTTTCCCTGCTGGTATGAGATCTGTGAGACCTGCAGCATCGAGCAGGCACGGAAGGCTGTTTTGCAGTGAGCTACTCTCTGTGAACCAAAGACCTGGATTGCTCATAGGGGGAGGAGTCGTAAAAAAAAACGAATTGAGTTTTTGTATAATCTGTTATCCTGGATTGTAAGTGTCCAGGCAGATTGTCTCCAGTTGAGCAGGTGACTGTAGTAGGTTGGAGTCAATTTGACAATGGCATATGAAGTTTTTTACTTAGCCATCGATAATTTTTAGTTTTTACGAGATTGTCAATGATCAGCAGTGCTGACAAGTCTGGCGGAGGAGGTCAGAAAAATGATTTCTGGGTCATGTTGAACCTGAAATTGTCCTTTTTAAGAGACCTTTTTTTCAAAATCCAATATGTTATTATGATTCCATCCGCAGGCAGTGTCCACCGTCTATGAACAGAGTGTTTTTGGAGATATTACGGAGTAGTTATCATGATCAGCGTCAGTGTCGACCAGGAGCAGTGTATAAAATGTTACTCCTGCATAGCAGAATGCCCCTTTGATCTCATTAATCAGGATAAGGAAGGCTTTCCCCAGTTACGCAAGGCAGCAATAAAAAAGTGCATCCGATGCGGACACTGCATGGCGGTCTGTCCTTCTGATGCCCTGGATATCACGGTCTCACCCATTGCTGAGAGTCCTGTGGTAGACCAGGCCCTTTTGCCTTCCCCTGAATCAGTTGAACATTTTCTTCTCAGCCGACGTTCCATCCGAACCTATAAAAAAAGAGTTGCTGCCCATTCCACCTTAGAAAGCATTATCAACGTCAGTCGTTATGCGCCAAGCGCCCATAATGGTCAGCCGGTCCACTGGCTGATGGTTGAGAATCCAGAGGAAGTCCATCGGATTGCCGGTATGGTGGTTGACTGGATGATGGAGCTGAAGGTCTTTCCCGGTCTTACCCGTGCCTGGAAGCAGGGGCAGGACAAGGTACTGCGAGGTGCCCCGCACCTGGCCATAGCCCATGCAGATCCCTCCTCCAGTGAACACCCGATTGAAGACTGCGCCCTGGCCACTGCCTACCTGGATCTCGCTGCTCACAGTCACGGTCTTGGAAGTTGCTGGGCGGGTTTTCTTGTCCAGGCTGCCTTGCACTATCAGCCGATTATTGATGCACTGGAACTTCCGCCCAGGCATCAGGTCTATACGGCTCTGATGCTTGGCTATCCCAAATTTCGCTATCGTCACATCCCTCAGCGAGACGAGTCGAAAATAACCTGGAGATAGGTGGTCGCTGCAAAAGAGATTTTTCCACCTGGAAACTTATCTTCCGATATTAAACAACAGGATGATCGTGGCCATAATCACTGCGATGAGTACCGTTCGGAGTCCGGCCCATAACCAAAACATCCTGCTGATTGTTCCCAGAAATACCCCAAGCAGAAATGTACAGAAAAGGGCAATCACAATGGCCAGAAGAAAGGGAGACCATGGCCATGCAATCCCATGATAGGCCAAGAATATGGGGGAAAGTATCAAAAGAGAGAGGAAAAGGGGAGAAAGGCCGTTCACCGAGGCAATGAGCAGGGGCAGATAGCGACTGGCCTCACCGTAGCGACTCTCTTTCAGATCGACAAGCAGGGCCTGCTCCAGTTCCCGCAGCTCTTGCTTACGTTCTGCTATCTCGCTAAGATAGGCACTGGAGAAACCACTGACAAAAAGGGCTATTGCCGCACCCAGGCTGGCATTGATCGCCACGCCCAACTCCGTTGTTCCGCTGACATAAAAGCCGGTCATCAGCCCGAGCATAGTCAGAACCCCATCAAAACCATTGGTGACCAGGTAGCGCCTGGCAATTTTCCGTCCCTGATAGAGGAGGGAGAGGAGGGAGAGGAGCTGTTTATTACCGTTTTCCGAGATCACGGACAAACCCATTCATGGAGGCGCTGTCCCGGAGGAAACAACGACCACCTGAGAGTGTCAAGGGGGCCTATGGCTCTATGGCATTTTCGAGCCATGGACTTCAACCTCATCAACACTGTGAACTGATGCCCCCATTTTCTTGATGAGCTCAGCTATTGGATCAAACTCTATATTCTCACCCTCAATAACCACGATGACGCTCTCGGTCTTCTCATCAACCTCGACCACGGTCAACCGTACCTGGTAGTCTGGTGATAGATCCGCCAGGGCCGCGGCAAAGTCCACACCATTGGGTTGATGGGCTTTGAGGACATCGAGGACGATTTTTTGAGTGCTGGCCATAGGGTACCTGTTAGCTGTAGAGGAATCGGATTGTTTTTTTCCCGTCA
This sequence comes from uncultured Desulfocapsa sp., assembly GCA_964409855.1. GTDB lineage: Bacteria > Desulfobacterota > Desulfobulbia > Desulfobulbales > Desulfocapsaceae > Desulfocapsa. The sequence goes on along the minus strand of CAYPEU010000022.1, from coordinate 4,725 downwards.
CCACAGAGACCTGCAAGGTCACCGGTACAGCCCCTGGAAATCACCTCTCCCATGGCCTGGGCAATGTGGATTCCTGTTGTGCTCATGACTCTCACCGTTTTTCTCTCTTTAGTGATCATAATCCGCTCCTGCGGGTGCTCCCCTGTTTTTTGAGATGATCTCGTTAAATGATAGCATATGTGCTTGGGGAAATAAAATTGAAAAGGGTGGGACAAGTCGCAGCTTTTTTTTCAAACGAATCTAAAAGAGAGATAGGTGGCTGGAATGTTGTTGCCAGATTTTTAAAAAACAGGCTAATGTCGTTCATTCCATAGAAGAACCGCTTCTTCTCTGCTGGAGAGAGCAGCTGAATCCAATAATATTGGGATGGAATCTATCAGTGGTGCTGCTAAAAAAGAGTCACCTTCTCCCTTTAAAAAATTCTGCTCCGCTGTTGTTCCTGCAGCATCAGGTCCGCCAGTACAATAGCGGTGGCACATTCAATGATCACCGGAATTCTGATGGCAATACACACATCGTGACGGCCCTCAATATGCAGGGTGCTCACGGATTTTTCCTTAAAGTTATAGGTTTCCTGGGGAAGGCCGATGCTGGAGGTGGGTTTGATGGGTACCCGGAAAACGATATCATTGCCATTGGTGATGCCGCCATTGATGCCGCTGGCATAGTTTGTTGCTGTTGTGCCGTTCTTGTCAATAATGGGGTCATTATGCTCGCTGCCCTTCATGGCGGCAGCTCGGAAACCAGAGCCAAATTCGATTCCCCGGGTGGCAGGCACAGCGAATATCATGTGTGCAATGAGGGATTCGGCCGAATCAAAAAAAGGCTCGCCAAGTCCGACCGGCATGTTTGTGCAGCAACATTCAATGATGCCGCCGATGGAATCATTGGCCTCAATTGCCTCCTCCACAGCTGACTGAATATCCGTGCTGCCACCTGCTTCAATAAGCGTTGCCACAACCGAAGCAGGATCAATAATTTTTTTTGCAATCACTCCTGCCGCCACAAGTCCCAGGGTAATCCGTCCAGAGAAATGGCCGCCGCCACGGGGATCATTATAGCCGCTATACTTCCGCTGGGCCGTGAAATCGGCATGCCCTGGCCGGGGCTGATTCCAGAGATTGTCGTAATCATCAGATTGAATGTTGGTGTTTTCAAAGACTATGGTCACCGGAGCCCCGGTTGTTTTGCCCCTGAATACGCCGGAAACGATTTTTGGCAGGTCCGGCTCCACCCGTGGGGTCGTTCCCCGACCTCCCGCTCGTCTGCGCGCAAAATCCTCTTTCAGGTCATCTTCCGTCAACGGGATACCAGCGGGACAGCCGTCAATAACAGCACCGATCTGGATGCCATGGCTTTCGCCAAAAATGGATACTCTGAACATACGGCCAAAACTATTCATACAGACCTCATGGGATGTTTTTCTGGAAGCTTATTTTAAGGTACGATAAGCTGGAGTGATTCATCGACAAAGGTATTGCCGCCCGAGGAGGCGAAGCAGAGGTACGTGGTATCATTCCCTTAAGAGGATACGTTTTCTACCAGACCAATCGCTTCGATTTCTACCAGTGCGCCCAAAGGCAGGGCTGCAACTTCCACCGCACTGCGGGCCGGCGGATTATCAGGGAAAAACTCGCCATAGATCTCGTTCATGAGTTTGAACTCCCCCATATCCTGCAGGAAGACCGTGGTCTTCATAACGCTGGCCAATCTGGCTCCTGCAGCTTCCAATACCGCCTGCAGGTTTTTCAGCGATTGGCGGGTCTGATCTTGAATATCACCTTCCACCAACTTCCCTGTAGCCGGATCCAGAGGCAGCTGCCCGGCGGTGAAAACCATTTTTTCGGTCCGGGTTCCCTGTGAATAAGGGCCGACTGCTGCCGGGGCCTTATCAGTTTGTACAATTTGACGAGTCATTGACAACTCCTTCTTGGATAGTAATGTGTTTCTCTGCAAGTCGATATCTTGGCATCTTTCCGGCCGGATATTGTATATGCAACCGGTTCGAATTCTCTCCTGGTTGCCTGGAAAAGGTCTTTTGTCTACAATACTACAGCAGAGTGGAAAAATGTTCTACCGCAACAATACCAGGGCAGGAAGGAGAGTCATCAGTTGTATACCCCATAGCCAAACTCTTCCTCTTCTGATGCCATGCCGGTACTGAGTACCCGGATAGCGGAATGACCGGGAAGGGGACATTTGTTCTCGCAGATGCCGCAGCCGAAGCAGAGTTCAGGAATAAGATAGGCTGCTTCAGCTCAACAGATGCCCCTTTTCGGTTGATCACCGTGACCTCCTTGAACTTGATGGCCTTGTCATGGGTCGGACAGTGCTCCTCGCAGACAATGCAGGGGCTGTGCTCAGCAAAAGGCAGGCAGCGTGCCTTGTCAAAGAGTGCCAGGCCGATGACATGCGCATTCTTCTCCGGCTGGCTCAGTTTGGGGATGGCCCCGGTGGGACAGACCTGTCCGCACAGGGTGCAGTTGAACTCACAGTAACCGAGTCGTGGAATAAGCCTCGGGGTAAATATACCCTCATAACCACTTTCCAGGAAACAGGGCTATTTTATCTTTTCATTCCCTCCTTACGCGCGTTATATATACAGGAACGGCATATAGACAGTGTTCTTGTATATCGAATACTTACTCCAGTCGAAGCACAAGGTACCGGCTATATTCTTTGGCCCGAACCCGCAGGAGGACCTGCTTTCTGTTCTCTGATTTCTCCAGCGCACTCTGTAGTTCTTCCAGATTATGGACGCGCTGTCGGTTCAGTTCTTCGATGAGGTGACCGGGTTTAATACCGGCTTCATCCGCCACGCTTCCAGGGGAAACCCCTGATACCAACACACCCTGGTCAGTTTCATAACCAAACCTTTCTGCCAGTTCCCTGCTGAGGTCTTGCAGTGATAGTCCCATACGACTCAGGCTGGAATCATCTTCCACGGTGTGTTGCATTGCCCTGCGACCAAAATCAGCGGGCTGTTCTCCGATGGTAACCACAATTTTTTTCTTTTTGCCGTCACGACTGAGGGTGAAATCCACTTTGCTGCCCGGTGCGGTCATGGCCACTCGATTACGTAAATCGGCCACTCCAGTCAGCTCTATGCCATCCATGGACAGTAGCACATCACCCTGTTGGAGGCCTGCCCTGCCCGCGGGAGTCTTCTCAGAGACTTCGGTCAGAAGCACTCCTTTTGCGCTATCCAGCTGAAAAGAATCAGCCAGATCCTTATCCACATCCTGAATAACCACTCCAAGCCAGCCGCGGGTAACCTTACCGTCACTCATCAACTGCTGCTGAATGGACTTAGCCATATTGATGGGAATGGCAAAGCCAATCCCCATATAGCCGCCGGACCTTGAAAAGATGGCTGTATTGATCCCGATAACCTTACCGTGTATATTCAGGAGTGGTCCGCCGGAATTTCCGGGATTAATGGCCGCATCAGTCTGGATAAAGTTTTCATAATCGTTGATGCCAATGCGGTTACGCCCCTTGGCACTGACCACGCCCACTGTCACGGTCTGGTTCAGTTCAAAAGGGCTGCCTATGGCAATAACCCATTCGCCAACATCAATCTCATCAGAGTCACCTAGGGGTACCGTGGGAAGATTTTTGGTGTCAATCTTGATTAGCGCCACATCAGATTTAGCATCAGCTCCGATAATTTTTGCCTCAAACTCCCTCTTGTCGTCAAGGCGGACAGTGATGGTGTCCGCATCACCAACCAGATGATTATTGGTCAGAATGTAGCCGTCGTCAGAGATAATGAATCCGGAGCCGGCACCTCTCTGTTTACGTGGAGTCTGCTCTCGACCATTGGGCTGTGGATGACGAAATCCCGGTCCGAAAAAACGCTCGAAAAAGGGATCATTGAAAAAGTCAGAAGGATCTTGGCCATGAAACCCGCCTTTATTCTGGATCTTCTTTTCCACCCGGACATGAACCACGGCAGGGGCAACCTCTCGCGCCACCTCTGCAAAGGCCTTGCCGAAACGATTGAGCAGAGCAACACTCTCATCACCGGTAGCTTGAGCCATTCCGGCAAACAAAAAAGCGGTAAAAAAGATAAGAGCAGCAGCGTATTGACTGCCAACATACTGAAAAATAGATCTTTGCATATTTCACACCTTCACTGTTCCCATTGTTACCTGTCCGTTACTGGATTACAAACCACCTATTTCGCAAGAAAGACAATTATGCAGAGAGCAATTGAAGTCAAGTAAATGAGACAGGATTTATATCTAATGTTTTAAAATCTGCCTCAGGCTAATTATAACAATCCACGTTCCTCCAGAAGATGCTCAGGAACAAGCCCAACTTGTCGTGTTTTTCCAGGCAGTTGAGCTTTCCAGCGGAAATATGCATTAGAAAACGTGGTCTGTCCCCCAATATACTGGCTTTGTTGTTCAGTTTACTGGCCGAGTATCGGAAGTTATGTGGATATGGTACAGAATTCCAAGACCGGTTATCTTTTGCAGGCGGTGCAAAGATCTCCTATCATGCCGCCTTAACAGGGTTTTTGCGATATGTGATGCTGGGTGCGCCGTCAACATAGATGCCTTCTAGATAGGAGAGTTTTCTTGGCAGCTGTTTCACCGTGCCCCTGGTAATCAGGAATATTGCTTTCCGCCCGACAGTAAGCATTCCCAGCTTCTCTATGCCGAAGAATCTGGCTCCATTTTCCGATGCGCACCGGATGGTCTCCTCCAGTGAATAGCC